>NZ_WWIC01000216.1:0-63849 GCF_009872555.1 Streptomyces sp. SID5643 | reverse complement strand
TCGGCGGGTGCGTGTACGCGGACGCGGCGGGCGGTGCGGCCGCGGGGGGCGCCGGAGCGACGGCCGGGGCCGGCGCCGGGGCCGCCTGCTGCGGTTCGTCCACCGTGATGCCGTAGTCCGTGGCCAGTCCTTCGAGACCGCTGCTGTAGCCCTGACCGACGGCGCGGAACTTCCAGGAGCCCTGGCGGCGGTAGAACTCGCCCAGCACGAAAGCGGTTTCGGTGGTGGCGCCCGGGTTGTCGAAGCGGGCCACCGGTGTCCCCTGGGCCGCGTCCTGGACTTCGATGTAGAGGCCGGGAACGTGCCCGAACGTGCCGCCGTCGGCGGAGGCGGCGAGGACGACCGTCTCGATCGCGGGCTCCACGCGCGCGAGGTCGACGAGGAGCGCGTCGGTCACCCGGCCGTCGGTGGTGCGCTTCCCCTCGTGGCGGATCGCGCCGGAGGAGTGCGCGGGCTGGTTGTAGAAGACGAAGTCCGCGTCCGAGCGGACCTTTCCGCTGACCAGCAGCAAAGCGGAGGCGTCGGTGTCGGGCACGCCCGCTCCGGCCCGCCACCCCAATTCCACCCGCAAGGCCGCGGTGGGCACCGGAGTATTTGAACCTTTCAGCATGTGCATGTCCGCCCCCATTGCGTGCCACCGCGCCGGGCCCGTCCCGGCGGTCCTTCGACTTCCGTGCGCACAACCTAATTCCTCGCCGCGGCGAAGTCCCCAGCGTGGCCGCCCGGAGGGCCGGCGGCCAACCCCTGGTAACCGGCCCGGAACTCGGCCTTTACACGATCAGAACCTCGGGGGGCGCCCCATTTTGCCGAGTTCGCTCGCATTGGGGATCCCGGGTCACTGCGGACACGGAAAACAACCCTCTTATCGGTCTCCCCAACCAGCACATCGTGGGCTTAACTTATGTGCCATGACCTCCCCCCGCTCCACCTATGGCGGCGGCTACTACTCCGCCTCCTTCCCGGACACCCCGATCTACGACAAGCTCGTCGCCGAGCGGGGCACCCCGCAGATCGCACCGATCCGGGTCCCCGCTCAGTACGACATGCCGGGCAGCAGCCTGCCCGCCCTCCCGTCGGCGCTGCCCGCCCTGCCGGCAGCTCCCTCCCAGTCCGCCTACGGCTATCCGCAGGCGCAGCAGCCCTCACCTCTCCAGCAGGCGCCCGCGGCGTACATCCCGCAGCAGGCCACCGCTCCGCGCGGCTACCCCGGCCCCCAGCCGCAGCAGCCGCGTCCGGCCGCACCCGCGGGCTACGAGGCGATGCGCCCCGCGGCTCCCCGGCCGGCTCCTGCTCCCTATCAGGACCCGTACAACAACCAGCAGTACCGCGGGTACTGAGCAACCCTCCGGGGGCTGTCGGTGCCGGCTGGCACGATGGCCCCATGGGGAACGCTCACCTGCACTCGATTCACGTCCATCCGGTCAAGGCGGTCCGGGGCCTGGCGCCCCAGGAGGCCGTCGTGGAGCCCTGGGGCCTGGCCGGAGACCGGCGCTGGGTGCTGATCGACGACGGGGGAAAGGTCGTCACGCAGCGCCGGCATCCGCAACTCGCGCTCGTCGCCGCCGAGCTTCGGCCCGGTGGCGGCGTCCGGCTGTCCGCGCCCGGCATGCCGCCGTTGGCGGTGCCCGTTCCCCGGCCCGCCGCGAGCGTGCCGGTGGAGATCTTCCGCGACAAGGTCGAGGCGGTGCCGGCCGAGGACGAGGCCGCGCACGCATGGGTCAGCTCCTGCCTCGGCTTCGACGCGCGCCTGGTGTACATGGACGACCCGGCCACCCGCCGCCGCCTCGCCCCGGAGTACGCGCGGCCCGGTGAGACCGTCTCCTTCGCCGACGGCTTTCCGCTGCTGCTCGCCACTACGGCGTCGCTCGACGCCCTCAACTCCCTGATCGGGCAGGGCGAGCACGCCGGCGAGGGCCCGCTGCCCATGAACCGCTTCCGGCCGAACATGGTCGTGGCGGGCACCCCCTCCTGGGCCGAGGACGCCTGGTCGCGCATCGCCGTCGGAGAGGTGCCCTTCCGCGTGGCCAAGCCGTGCGGCCGGTGCGTGGTGACCACCACCGACCAGGGCACCGGCGAGCGCGGCCATGAGCCCCTGTTCAGCCTGGGCCGCCACCGCCGCCTCGGCGGCAAGCTGGTCTTCGGTCAGAACCTGGTGCCGCTGTCCCGCGGCACGATCCGGGTCGGGGACCCGGTCACGATCCTCGAATAGCTCTTCGGGCGGAGCGGGAACCGCGCCGCGAGCCCGGGCGTTGGCCTGTGTGAGAAATTCATGAGAGATCCCGGGGGAAGTGATGTCGCTCTCTCTTCGCCGGGTCCATGCGCGGGCGGCTCCGCCGGGGGAGTATCACGGAGCGGGAAGGGGGTGCAGGCGGTGCGAGCGATCAGCGGACTCTGGCGCTGGCGGCGCAATCCGCTGTGCCGCGCGACCGACCTGGCCGAGGCCTGGGTGGCGCTGGCCGCCCTGCTGCTGATCCTGCTGGCCGCCCCGGTGGCCGGCTCGCTCGTCGGGGGTACGGCACAGGACGCCCTTCAGCGCTCCGTCCGGGCGCAGCACGAGGCCCGGCATCTGGTGACGGCTACCGTGGTCCGCAAGCTGGACCGCTCCCCGCTGGACGCCGACCCGGAGACCTCGTCGGGCAGGGATCTGCGCACCCGCGTCCTCGCCGACTGGACCGCACCGGACGGCACCCCGCACCAGGGCCCCGTCCTGGCGAGCCTCAAGAACCCCCAGCAGGGTGACGAGTTCCGGATATGGACCGACCGGCACGGCCGGATGGTGGCCCGCCCGCTCGACTCCGCGACGGCCTCGACGCACGCGGTCCTCGCCGGCTTCGGCACGGCCCTGGCGACGGGCGGTCTCATCGAGGCCGGCAGACGGCTGATCGTCTGGCGCATGGTCCGCCGCCGGTACGCCCACTGGGACCAGGCATGGGACAAGGCGGGCCCGGACTGGGGCAGGACGGGCACCGGCAGCTGACGGCCTTCCGGCTCTGGTCAACCCACCACCCGCGCGCACGCTACGGTGGTCCGGCCGAACCGTTCGGCACAAACCCGCGCGCGAGCGAGCCCCAGGGACGCGCCCCGAGGGCGGACGAGCCATCAGTACGACCGAGGTGGGGGCACGGCTACACCATGGCACAGGGCACGGTCCAGGTGACGCACACCGGCACGTCGCGGTGGCGGCGCCGCACAGGTGAGTACGCATCGCTCGCCGCCGCCCTGGAGGCCGCGGCCGACGGGGACGTCCTCACCGTCGCGCCCGGCACCTACCGGGAGAACCTCGTCCTGCAGCGCGCGGTGACCCTGCGCGGCCCCGAGGGCTCCCCCGGCTCCGTGCGGATCGCGCCCCTGGACGGCGTGCCGCTGACCGTGCGCGCCTCGGCGGTGGTGCAGGACCTCCACGTGGAGGGCCAGGACGCCGCCGCGCCTGCCGTGCTGGTGGAGGAGGGCACCCCGGAGCTGCGGGACGTGCGGGTGGTGACGCGGTCGGCGGCCGGGATCGAGGTGCGCGGCAGCGCCCGGCCCACGGTCCGGCGCTGCGCGGTCGACAACCCTGCGGGCATCGGCATCGCCGTACTCGACGGCGCGGGCGGGGTGTTCGAAGAGTGCGAGGTCGTCGCGGCCGGTCAGGCGGGCGTGGCGGTGCGCGGCGGCGCCCACCCCCGTCTGGAGCGCTGCCGGGTCCACCACACCTCCGGCTCGGGCCTGTCGGCGACCGGGGAGAACTCCGCGCTGGAGGCGGTGGGCTGCGAGATCTACGAAGTGCGGGGCAGCGGTGTGCAGATCACCGGCCGCGCCACGGCGCACCTCACCGACTGCGACGTGCACCGCACGACGGCCGACGGGGTCACGCTCGACACCGACGCGGTGCTGACGCTCGCCGACTGCCGCATCCACGACATCCCGGAGAACGCGGTCGACCTGCGTTCCCGTTCCGTCCTGACGCTGACGCGCACCACGGTGCGGCAGTTCGGGCGCAACGGCCTGTCGGTGTGGGACCCGGGCACGCGGGTGGACGCCAACCAGTGCGAGATCTTCGACAGCACGGGCGACTACCCGGCGGTGTGGGTCAGCGACGGCGCCACCGCCGTCCTGGACTCCTGCCGGGTGCACGACGTGCCGGACGCGCTGTTCGTCCTCGACCGCGGCTCGCGTGCGGACGTCGTCGACAGCGATCTGTCGCAGGTGCGCAACACGGCGGTGTCGGTGAGCGACGGCGCGACCGCGCAGCTCGACGACTGCCGGATCCGGGAGGCGGCGACCGGCGCATGGTTCCGCGACCACGGCAGCGGTGGCACGCTCAGCAACTGCACGGTGGACGGCACCCAGACCGGCGTGATCGTCACCAAAGGCGCCGACCCGACCGTGGAGCGCTGCACGATCGACTCCCCGGCGGAGGCGGGCGTCTACGTCTCGGCCGGCGGCCGCGGCAGCTTCCAGAACTGCCGGGTCACGGGCAGCGGCGGCTACGGCTTCCACGTGATCGACGGCAGCCGTACGACGCTGCGCAAGTGCCGCACGGAGCGGTGCGCGCGCGGGGGTTACGAGTTCGCGGACAGCGGCGCGGACGCCGCGTCCGGGGCCGGCCCGCTCGTCGAGGACTGCACGAGCGACGAGAGTGCCGGGCTGCGTGCGCCCACGGCGCCGGCGACGGCCGTGCAGACGGTGAGCCACTCCCCCGGCCTGCTGGGCGCGGTCCCGGGCCAGCGCACCGAGCCGGAGCCCCCGGCGCCGGTCGCCGAACCCGAGCAGCCGGCCCGCACCTCCAAGGACGTCCTCGGTGAACTGGACGCGCTGGTGGGCCTGGAGAGCGTCAAGCGCGAGGTGCGCGCCCTCACCGACATGATCGAGGTCGGCCGGCGCCGGCAGCAGGCCGGTCTGAAGGCGGCCTCGGTCAAGCGGCACCTGGTCTTCACCGGGTCCCCGGGCACCGGGAAGACGACGGTCGCGCGGCTCTACGGCGAGATCCTCGCCTCGCTCGGTGTGCTGGACAAGGGCCACCTGGTCGAGGTGTCCCGGGTGGACCTGGTCGGCGAGCACATCGGCTCGACGGCGATCCGCACACAGGAGGCCTTCGAGAAGGCGCGCGGGGGCGTGCTGTTCATCGACGAGGCGTATGCGCTGTCCCCTCAGGACGCGGGGCGCGACTTCGGCAAGGAGGCCATCGACACGCTGGTGAAGCTGATGGAGGACCACCGGGACGCGGTCGTGGTGATCGTCGCGGGCTACACGGCCGAGATGGAGCGCTTCCTGTCGGTCAACCCGGGTGTGGCGTCCCGCTTCTCCCGGACCATCACCTTCAGCGACTACGGCCCCGAGGACCTGCTGCGGATCGTGGAGCAGCAGGCCGAGGAGCACGAGTACCGGCTGGCGCGGGGCGCGCCGGAGGCCCTGCGGAAGTACTTCACGGTGCTCCCCAAGGGCCCGGCGTTCGGCAACGGCCGTACCGCACGGCAGACGTTCGAGGCCATGGTCGAGCGGCACGCGAGCCGGGTCGCCCAGCTTCCGGAGCCGAGCACGGACGACCTGACGCTGCTCTACGCCGAGGATCTGCCCGAGCTGCTCTGAGGGTCCGCCTATGCGGCGGGCGGCTCGGGCTCGTGGCGCGGCGAGGGCACTTCCCCGGCCTCCGGGTCCTGTGGCCGCAGCCGCGCCAGCAGCTTGCGGCGTTCCTCGGCGAAGACCGGATCGGCCTGGTAGCCGGAGTGACCGAGGATCGGCGCGGGGAGCGGCAGGAGTTCGGTGCGGCCGTAGGCGAGGGGGTCCATCAGGGGGGCGTGGTCGACCTGCGGGCCGCGGTCACCGGGCAGGCGCACCGGGCCGCCGATGGGGTCGGTGAGCCGGTGGAGGTTGCGCCAGCAGTCGACGTCCCGGTGCAGGGAGCTGAGCGCGTCGGGTCCGAAGTGTGCCGGGAACCAGCGGCCGTAGAGGCGCTCCAGTGGGGAGCCGTAGGTCAGCAGCGCGACGCGTTTGCGGGCTGACGGGGCGAGTTGCCAGGCCGCGGCGGCGGCGAGGACGCTGCCCTGGGAGTGCCCGGAGATGACCAGCCGTCCGCCGGTGGCGCGGGTCCAGGTGGCCATCCGCCAGGTCAGGTCGGGTACGGCGCGCTCGGCGTAGCAGGGCGGGGCGAAGGGGTGGGAGGCGCGTGGCCAGAAGGTGCCGACGTCCCACAGGATGCCGATGGTGCGGCGGGCCGAGGCGTCCTTGTAGGCGCGCCGGCCCCAGGTGACGAAAAGGAGGAAGCCGAGGCCGATCAGCCAGGAGCCGAGGGCCTGGGAGGTCTCGGCGGCGCCATGGACGACGGGGTAGGTGCCCTGCGCGGCCTCGCCGGGGGTCTCGTCGGTGGCGAGGGCGCCCACGAGGGCTCCGGCGCCGAGCAGCAGGGTGACGCCGGAGGTGACGGCGACGATGCGGGGTCCGCGGTCGGTGAGCGCGGCCATCGCCCGGGTGTAGGCGATGCGGCGGGTGCGGGCGGGGTCGAGGTCCTCGTCCGGGTAGTCGAGTGCCACGGCGGTCCGCTCGGCGCGGGCGAGCTGCCAGGCGCGGTGGGCCAGCCAGCCGATGAGTCCCAGCAGCACGACGAGCAGCGGGGGGATCACGGACGCCTGCCAGGTCAGCAGGACCGGCGGGCCCTCGATCGACGCTCGGGTGCCGTCCAGCCAGTCGGACACGCGCTGCGACACGCCGCCGGACATGACGCCGCCGAGGGCGCAGGCCAGCATCGCCACGGCCGGTCCGCCCAGGCCCCGCAGCACGGCCCGCCGGTCGGGGTCGGTGCGGTGCAGGACGTGGGCGACGACGCCGAGGACGATCACGAGCAGGCCCTGGACCAGGGCGATCCCGCCGAAGGTCGCGTCACCCGGGAGCCGGCCTTCCGACGTCCACCCGGGGCGCTCCCACCCGGCGTACAGCAGGGCGAGGACGAGCAGCACGAGCGCTACGAGCGGCAGGCGTCGTACCAAACGCTCGTCCAGTTCCCGGTCCAGCCGTCTCTCGCTGCGGCCGCGGCGGCACACCACCCACACCACGGCGACCGCGCAGGCCGCGAGGGCCGCCTCCAGGACCAGGCCCAGAACGTGGAGGGTGGTGGGACCGCCGGGGCGCCGGTCGAAGCGGGCGGCAGCGCTGCCGACCGCGGCGGCGACCGTGATCAGGCCGGCGGCGGTGTGCGCGGCGCGCAGCCGGGCCACCAGTCGGCGCCCGTACCAGAATCCGGGCCGGCCGAGGGCGGTCGGGCCGCCGTCGCCTCCGGGCTCGGGGGCGCGTTCGATGGGCTGCTGGGACTCGTAGTCGCTCCACGTGCGCCGCGACAGGTACCAGAGCAGGACGGTCAGGGCGATGGGCACGACGGCGGCGAGGGCGAGCCTGCGGCCGGGGGCACTCCACCAGCCGCCGTCCGAGACGGTGGGCGAGAGGAAGCCCAGCCAGGTGTGGCGGTCGGCGCATGCGGTGGTGCCCGCGCACTGCCAGGCCGCCAGGTCCAGGGCGACCTCGCAGGCGGCCGCGACGAGCAGCACCGTCAGCGTGAGCGCCGCGAGCCGTACCAGGAGGCCGTAGAGGCGTACGGTGCGGCGGCGGCCGTGGGCGGAGGGGCGCATCCAGTGGGCGAGGTTGACGACCATGAACGGCAGCAGCAGCAGCCACAGGGCGCGGGTGCCGTTGCCGGAGGTGAGGTTGCACCAGACGTAGGCCTCGGGCACCGGCCCTTCACGGCGGCGGTCGTCGGGGGTGTGCTCGGCGTCGACGTCGTCGGCGCGCCGGAAGACGGCAGCCGTGTCGTCGCCGGTGACGCGTACCGTCCGCGGATCGTTGAGCATCTCCTGCGGCGTGGTTCCGCCGACGCCGTGGACCAGGAGTTCCAGGGCGGTCCCGGGTTCGCCGGGCCGCGGGGCGGGGCCGTCGGGCCCGCCGGTCGACACATGTTCCTGCGCACGTTCCACTGATTCGCACTTCCCCCGTGACACGCCGTCGGCTCTGTCCGTGCGGGCACAAGGATCTCCATTTCCGCGTCGCCGCACACCTCCTGTCACGGAATCTCCCCGATCCGTGATGAAGCGTTGTGACGGCTGAGCCACCGGTGGCACATGCGCGGCGGGTGGGCGTGGTGGCGCTCTCCGCTCGGCGACATGCGAGGATGGGGCGTCCTCGCACCGAGGGTCGGAAGAATGTCCTGGTCGGGTCCGGTGTGGGGGGTGTCGGACGGCATTGAGGCGAAAGGACCGGAGCGTACGTGAGCGAGAATCAGAACCTCCTCGCGGAGCAGCGGCGATCCCTGATCCTCGACGAGGTCCGCCGCCGGGGCGGTGTCCGGGTCAACGAGCTGACCCGCAAGCTCGGCGTGTCGGACATGACGGTCCGCCGTGACCTCGACGCGCTCGCCCGCCAGGGCGTGCTGGAGAAGGTGCACGGCGGCGCGGTCCCGGTGGTCGAGGCCAGTACGCACGAACCGGGCTTCGAGGCCAAGTCCGGCCTGGAGCTGACCGCCAAGGAGGACATCGCACGCGCCGCGGCCAAGCTGGTCGCGCCGGGCGCGGCGATCGCCCTGTCGGGCGGTACGACGACCTTCGCGCTGGCGCACCAGCTGCTGGACGTCCCGGACCTCACGGTGGTCACCAATTCCGTGCGGGTCGCCGACGTGTTCCACGCGGCGCAGCGCACCTCGGGCCCGCGGCAGGGCGCGGCCACGGTCGTGCTGACGGGCGGGGTGCGCACGCCCTCCGACTCGCTGGTGGGGCCGGTGGCCGACCAGGCGATCGCGGCGCTCCACTTCGACCTGCTGTTCCTCGGGGTGCACGGCATATCGGTCGAGGCCGGTCTGTCGACGCCGAACCTCGCGGAGGCCGAGACGAACCGGCGGCTCGTGCAGTCGGCCCGCCGCGTGGTCGTGGTCGCGGACCACACCAAGTGGGGCAAGGTGGGGCTGAGTTCGTTCGCCTCGCTGGAGCGGATCGACACGCTCGTGACGGACGCCGGCCTGCCGGACGACGCGCGCGGGGTGGTCGCGGAGCATCTGCGGCGGCTGGTGGTGGCCGGGGAGCCCGAGGACGGCGCAGACATCTGACGGCGGCTCAGCTAGGGTGATCCGTCCGGTCATCGCCCGCTCCCGTCCAGGAGGGCTCCGCCCATGCCTCGTCGACTGCGCCCGGTGGAACTCGACTTCGTGACGACGGCTCCTGTCCGTCATGCCTTCGAGCGGGACATGGCCGCTGTGCCGGAGGCGGTGTACGGCGCGCTGGAGGACGTGCCGGGCTGGGCCGAGTGGTTCGCGCAGGTGTCGGCCGCCCGCCCGGTCGGCGCCGGGGCGGGGCGGGACATCACGCTCACCGGTGGCATCCGGTTCCGTGAGACGGTCATCGCGGCGAAGGGACCCGAGCTGTACGCCTACCGCGTGGACGTCACCAATCTGCCGGGCGTGCGGGCGATAGCGGAGGAGTGGCGGCTCACGCCGGCCGGGAGCGGCACCCGGTTGCGGTGGACCTTCGCCACCGACGGGACCGCTGCGTACCGGCTGGCCGTGAAGGTGGCGCGCGGGGGGCAGGCGCGCGCGTTCCGGGACGCCGTGCGAGCGCTGGACCGGCGGCTGAAGGTCTGAGGAACAGAGCTCAGTCCGGCCAGACGCCCGTCTCCAGCAGCGAGTCGATCGCGGCCGTGTACGGCTGGATGTCCAGCCCCTGGGCGGCCAGCCAGGCGTCCGAGTAGTACTTGTCGAGATACCGGTCCCCCGGGTCGCACAGCAGGGTCACGACGCTGCCCTGCCGGCCCTCGGAGACCATCTCCGCGACGATCTTCAGGGCGCTCCACAGACCCGTGCCGGTGGAGCCGCCGGCCTTGCGGCCGATGGCGCGTTCCAGGGCGCGTACGGCGGCGACACTGGCCGCGTCGGGCACCTTCATCATCCGGTCGATCGCGCCGGGCACGAAGCTCGGTTCCATGCGGGGCCGGCCGATGCCCTCGATACGGGAGCCGCAGTCGCAGGTGACGTCCGGATCGCCGGTGGTCCAGCCCTCGAAGAAGCAGGAGTTGTCGGGGTCGGCCACGCAGACGCGGGTGTCGTACTGCATGTAGTGGACGTAGCGCGCGAGGGTCGCGGAGGTGCCGCCGGTGCCCGCGGTGGCGACGATCCACGCCGGCTCCGGAAACCGCTCCATGCGCAGCTGACGGAAGATCGACTCGGCGATGTTGTTGTTCCCGCGCCAGTCCGTGGCCCGCTCGGCGTAGGTGAACTGGTCCATGTAGTGGCCGCCGGTCTCGGCCGCGAGGCGGGCGGACTCCTCGTACATCGTGCGGGGGTCGTCGACGAAGTGACATCGGCCGGAGTGGAACTCGATGAGGCGGATCTTCTCGGCGCTCGTCGTGCGCGGCATGACGGCGATGAAGGGCACGCCGATCAGCTTCGCGAAGTACGCCTCGGAGACGGCCGTCGAGCCGCTGGAGGCCTCGATGACGGGCCGGTCCGGCCGGATCCAGCCGTTGCACAGGCCGTAGAGGAAGAGGGAGCGGGCGAGCCGGTGCTTGAGGCTGCCGGTGGGGTGGGTCGACTCGTCCTTCAGGTACAGGTCGATGCCCCACCGCTGCGGCAGGGGGAACTGCAACAGGTGTGTGTCGGCCGAGCGGTTGGCGTCCGCCTGGACTCTGCGGACGGCCTCTTTGAGCCACGCCCGGTAGGCGGCGTCGCTCTGGTCGACGTCGAGGGTCACGCCGGTCCGGGTCTGCTGGGGGGTACTCACGGGGGGGCTCCTAACGCTGCGCGCCGGCAAGGGGGCGCACGGCCGGCACACCGATCATAAGCACCTTACGCACGCTCCTCACCTGCATAAACGCTTCTTTGAGCCCCCCAAAGCGCCCCCAGGGGCAGGGCCCGGTGCAAGGGGGCGCGCGGTCCGGGGAGCGCATGGGCGAGTGTGCTGCGGGCGCCCCCGGAGAGGGGGGCGCGGGCACTGGTGCTCGACGCCGGGCGGGGGCAGACTGCTCGGCGGGACCAAGGCCCCGGACGGGGTGAGCGCAGGGTACGACGGGCGCCCGGGGCAGGCTCCGGGCGCGGCCACCATCCTCCGGGGGCGGCCCCCGGCGGGCCGCACCGCACGGCCGGACCGGAAACCGGGCGGGCACACCACCCCGGAGGGACCTTTCGTCCGGACGGGGGGACACTGGATCAGGACACGAGCCCGTACCGGGCGCCGTGCGGAGCGGGCCGGTACACCGACGCGCACTAGGGGGCGGGTGGCATGGGAGAGCCGGAGTTCAGGGCCACGGGCGTGCGGATCGGGAAGCGGCTGCGTTCGCTCACCCGGGCCGGGCAAGTCCGGATCAGCGACGGCCGGCTCCAACTGCTGACCAGCTACGGCAGTGAGATCGACAGCGCGCCGGTGCAGGCAGTGCGCGCCTCCAAGCCCTGGTTCGGCCCCGATGACCGGGCCACGGCGGACCTCAACGGCCACCGGTACCTGCTCACCCTGGGCGACCACGACCCCGCCCCGGGGGAACCGGGCCCGCCGGCCGCGCGGCGCTTCATCGAAGCCGTGCGCAAGGCAGCGGGGCGCGGCGACTGAGATGTCCGCGAGTTGCGGTGCTTCATCCCCTGCGCCACTCTGGTCTCACGTCACTCTGGGTTTACCGGCGATAACGCTGCGAACCAGCCCGCCGGCCACGACAGCAGGCGGCAGTGTCACGCAGGCGCCCTGCTGGATCCGAACTCCGTGTTCTTCCGGACCTCACGTCGGGGAGTCGCAGCCGTGATCAGCTACCCAAGCAGGCACTGCACGGTGGAGCTCCAAGCCCTGCCGTCGCGGATCGGCCAGGTCCGCAGAATCGTATCTGCGCAATTGCGCTACTGGCATCTGGATCCCCTGATCGACCGGGCCTCGCTCGGCGTGACGGAGCTGTTGTCCAACGTCCACCGCCATGCCCAGCCCGACAAGACGTGCACCGTGGAGATGGAGCTGCTGCTCGACCGGCTCACCGTCTCGGTGCGCGACGGCGATCCTCGGATGCCCGTGGTCGACGACGCCGAACCGCTGGCGACCTGCGGGCGCGGGCTCGCGATGGTGGCCGCCATGAGCGAGAGCTGGGGCGTCCGGCCGGACGGCGAGTCCGGCAAGGTCGTGTGGTTCACCCTGCCGACCTCCGCCCCGGCGGTGACGGCGCCCTCGCTCCACGCGCGGCGCACGGTCCTGGACAAGCCCGCGCGCCGTTTCGCCGAGGTCGGGGCTTCCGCCGACGGGCTCCGGCCCGACCATGCTCCCGCCCGGTCCGCCGTTGCCGGTTGACCGGGCGGTGACCACCGTCCCCTCGGGTGCCTCGGCGGCGTGCGCCGCTGCGGGCGCTCCGGGGGCGCACGTCACCTCGTGGCGATCACGCGCAGCACGCGCGGGTCCGGCCCGCGCCGGACCGGTCACGGCACCGGGAGGGCGCCGGCCGCGACCGCCACGACGATGGGGGGCGGTGAGTCGCGGCGGTCGCCTCACGCCACACCTCCCTTCCGGCCGAACTCCTCGTTCAGTACGGACAGTCGGCGCCAGTACTCGTCCTCGTCGATCTCGCCGGAGGCGAAGCGGCGGCCGAGTACCGCGATGGGCGAGTCGCCCCTGACGGTGGACTGCCCCAGGGGACCGCCGCGGCGGCCACGCCACACGGAGCGGCGCAGCAGCACGATGCCGCCGCCGATCACCAGCGCCCAGATCACCGGGAAGAGCAGGATCCACGGGCCGGGCCCGCCGCCGTCGCCGAAGTTCGCCAGGGTCTGCATGTCGTCCGACTCCTCGATCGCTCGATGGTGTGTGCCGCTTTCGAGCGTCCTCCGGCGGGGACCCCGCGTCGTCGTACGGCCGGCGGCACCGTCCGTACCCCGTGGGGCGTAGACGCGCGCGGCTCCATCGCTCCGCGGCACTCGACCTCTGTAACTACTGGTATGTACAGTGCGGTCATGAGCACCCCTGAACGGCTGATCGAGTCCACCCGCGAACTGCTGTGGGAGCGTGGCTACGTGGGCACCAGCCCCAAGGCGATCCTGGAGCGCGCGGACGCCGGGCAGGGCAGCATGTACCACCACTTCAAGGGCAAGCCCGACCTCGCACGGGCCGCCATCCGCCGGACCGCCGAGGAGATGCGCGCCACCGCGGCGGGAGTGCTCGACGGCCCGGGCACGCCCTGCGAGCGCATCGAGGCGTACCTGCGGCGCGAGCGGGACGTACTGAGGGGCTGCCCCGTGGGACGGCTGACGATGGACCCGGACGTCATGGCGAGCGCTGAGCTGCGCGCTCCGGTCGACGAGACGCTCGACTGGCTGCGCGGGCGGATCGCCGGAATCGTCGAGGAAGGCCAGGCGCAGGGCCAGTTCGCGTCCGGACTCGACGGCGGCGAGATCGCGGCGGCGGTCGTCGCGACCGTCCAGGGCGGTTACGTCCTCGCCCGCGCCTCCGGCTCCCCCGCCGCGTTCGACGCGGGAGTCCGGGGGCTTCTCTCCCTGCTGGCACCCCGGACTCGTTGAGGAGACCTCCTTGCACGCCATGCAGTACGAGCTCACCCTGCCCGCCGGCTACGACATGGGCCTCATCCGCGACCGCGTCGCCCGCCGCGGGCACCTGCTCGACGACTGGGACGGGCTCGGCCTCAAGGCCTACCTGATACGCGAGCGCGGCCTGCGCGGCTCGCCGGTCGACCAGTACGCGCCGTTCTACCTCTGGAACACCGTGGACGGTATGAACGCCTTCCTGTGGGGCGGCGGGTTCCAGGGCGTCAGTGACGACTTCGGGCGGCCGTCGGTGCGGCAGTGGACGGGGCTCGCGTACGAGGAAGGACGCGGTGCGAACGCGCGGTTCGCGGTGCGTCGGCGCCGGCCGGTGCCGGACGGCGGGCCGTTGGCCGGTGCCGCGGCGGACGCGGTCGGCGAGGCCCGGCGGCTGGCCGGGCAGGACGGGGCCGTGCTCGCCGCCGCGGCCGTCGACACGAGCCGCTGGGAGGTGGTGCACTTCTCCCTCT
This sequence comes from Streptomyces sp. SID5643, assembly GCF_009872555.1. Classification (NCBI taxonomy): domain Bacteria; kingdom Bacillati; phylum Actinomycetota; class Actinomycetes; order Kitasatosporales; family Streptomycetaceae; genus Streptomyces; species Streptomyces sp. SID5643. Next base: position 49,872 of record NZ_WWIC01000216.1, on the reverse strand, counting down.
GGGAGCACTGGGATCAGGACACGCCCCGGGCCGACTGCGAGGTGTTCGAGGTCCTGCACCTGTCCGCGCCGGGCCGGGACCGGCTGCCCCGGGGACGCCGGTGGTGAGCGCGGTCCGCACGGTGCTGGGGGACGTGTCCCCCGCAGACCTGGGCGTGTGCGACGCCCACGACCACCTGTTCTTCGGCAGTCCCCGGCTGCCCGGCCAGGAACTGCGCAGCGTGGCGGCGGCGCGGGCGGAGCTGGCGGCGTTCCGGGAGCAGGGCGGGGGAACCGTCGTGCAGTGGACGCCGTACGGGCTCGGGCGGCGGGCCGCCGATCTGCCACCGCTGTCCCGGGAGTCGGGTGTGCACGTGGTGGCCGCGACCGGCCTGCACCAGGCCGTGCACTACGACGAGGGCACGCTCACCGGGCTGCGGGGCCGGCTCGCCGAGGTCTTCGTCTCCGAACTCACCGAGGGCATCGGGACATCGGGGGTGCGGGCGGGGCTCGTCAAGGTCGCGGGCGGCTTCCACACCCTGGACGCGCACGCCCGCTGGACCATGACGGCGGCGGCCGAGGCCCAGCACGCCACGGGCACCGCGATCGCCGTGCACCTGGAGATGGGCACCGGGGCGCTGGACGTACTGGACCTGCTGTGCGGGGAGTTGGGGGTGCCGCCGCACCGGGTGGTGCTCGGGCACCTCAACCGCTCCCCCGACCCCGTGGTGCACCGGCAGGCGGCCGAGTCCGGCTGCTATCTGGCCTTCGACGGGCCCTCACTCGCCCACCACACCACGGACTGGCGGATGCCGGACGCCGTACGGGCCCTTGCCGACGCCGGGTTCGGCGACCGGCTGCTGCTGGGCGCGGACACCACCACGGCCGCCGCCCGCTCGGTGGACGGCGGCCCCGGGATGCCCTACCTGCTGCGCCGGGTGCGGCCCCGGCTCGTGCACGCCGTGAGCGAGGAACTGGTGAGGCGCATCCTCACGGAGAATCCGGGCCGGGCGTTCGGGGCCGAGTGGCCCTGACCCGCCTTGTCCCCTGCCTCAGCCACCGGCCTGGTCGCTGTCCTTCATCGAACCCCAGCCGTGCCAGCGGTCGACCTCGATCCAGGCGCTCACCCGGGTGCGGACGCGGTCGGGGTACGGCTTGCCGGTGTAGTGCCGGGCGAGGAGGTCGATGTCGGCCAGGTCCTCGTCGGCGTACATCTCGGTCACGCGGCCGATGAGGGTGACGTGGGTGTACCAGTCGTCGTCGGCGAGGACGGTGAGGGTGACGCGCGGGTCGCGGCGCAGATGCTTCAGACGGACCCGGCCCTCGTCGAGGTTGACCAGGACCCGGCCGTCCTGCCACGCGTACCAGGTGGCGGTGGACACCGGTGCGCCGTCGGAGCGCAGCGTGGCCATGACGCAGGGGTTGGGCCTGCTCAGCAGGGCGTCGGCCTCGGGCGGCAGCGGCGGCTTGGACATGAGGGAACCTCCTAGGAGTCGGTCTTCTCGTCGAAGCTGGCGAAGTAGGCGGCGGCCATGTCCTCGTCGGCGTGGCCCTGTGCGGCCGCACGCTCCATGCGGGCGGCGGCCGCTTCGGCGACGTCCAGGCGGACGCCGTTGTCGGCGCCGGCCCGGACGATCAGCCGGGCGTCCTTGGCGGCGGTGCTCACCGCGAACTGGGGCGGTGTGAGCTTGTCTTCGAGCACGAGATCCGACTTGGCGCGCAGATAGCCCATGTCGAGCGGGCCGCCGGCGACGAGGTCGAAGAAGCCGTGCGGGTCGACGCCGAGGGCCTTCGACAGGGCGAGGGCCTCGCCGGCGGCGGCTGTGACGGCGAGGACCCAGCTGTTGGCGACGAGCTTGAGTCGGGTGGCCCCGCCCTCCGCTCCGTCCTCGCCGGACCAGACGGTGCGGGCGCCGACCGCCTCGAAGACCGGCGTCACCTTCTCGCGCCCCTCGACGGGGCCGGCCGCGAGCACGGTCAGTTTCCCCTCCTCGGCGGGCCGGCGGGTGCCCAGGACGGGGGCGTCGTAGAAGAGGAGGCCGTGCTCGCGGGCGAAAGCCGCCAGCTCGGCGACGCCGTCGAGGCCCGCGGTGCCGGCCTGCACCCAGGCGGTGCCGGGGCTCAGGGCGGGGGCGGCCTCGCGCATCGTGTCCAGGGCGGCGGGGCCGTCGTAAAGCATGGTCAGGACGACGTCGCTGTCCCGCACCGCCTGCTCGGGGCTGCCGGCGATGCGCACGCCGTCGTCGGCCAGCGGCTCGGCCTTGGCCCGGGTGCGGTTCCAGGCGTGGACCGTGTGACCGGCCCGGGCGAGGTTGCGGGCCATCGCGGCACCCATGATGCCGGTGCCCAGGACGCTCACGGTGAGCTGGTGGGTCATTGCGTCAACTTCCTCGGTGATGCGGTCGCGGGCGGACTGCCTGCCCCCCAGCCTGCCCGCTCAGCGGCGCGCCTTCCCGCAGGCGGCGCGCTCAAGCCTGACCCCCGTGGGGTCAGGCTCGCGGGAGCACGCCCGACGACCGGTCACCCGCGCCGGGACAGGGCTCCCAGCGGATCGTCCAGGACCGGCTGCCAGGCCAGCTCCGCCGCGCCGACCAGGCTGTTGTGGTCGAGGGTGCAGGGCAGGATGGGGACGCCGCCGCTCTGGCCCCACAGGCTGCGGTCGGCGACGACCGCGCGCAGGCGGGCGGGTTCGGCGTCGAGGAGGGTGCGGTGCAGGCCGCCCAGGATGATGCGGTCCGGGTTGAGGATGTTGACCAGACCCGCTAGGCCGAGGCCGAGGCGGTCGACGAGGGCCTCGGCGGCGGTGCGGACGGCCGGGTCGTCGTAGTGGTGGCGGATCAGGTCGATGGACTGCTGGAGCAGCGAGACCTCCGGGCCCGGTTCGCGGCCGGCCTCGGTGAGGAAGGCCAGCGGGTCGGTCTCCACGTCCAGGCAGCCGCGGCTGCCGCAGTGGCAGGGGCGGCCCTCGGGGTGCACGGTGAGGTGCCCGACCTCCAGCGCGAGGCCCGAACTGCCCCGGTGCAGGCGGCCGTCGAGGACCAGCGCACCGCCGACGCCCCGGTGGCCGGTGGCCACGCAGAGCAGGTCCCGGGCGCCGCGGCCGGCGCCGTGCCGGTGCTCGGCGAGCGCGGCGAGGTTGACGTCGTTCGCGGCGAACGCGGGCCCGTCGATGCCGGCCGCGCGCACCTGCTCGGCGAAGATGTCCCGCACGGGCGCGCCGGCGGGCCAGGCCAGGTGAAGAGGGTTCAGTGCCAGGCCCTCGGGTTCGGCGACGGCGGAGGGTACGGCGAGGCCAGCGCCCACGCACCGGAGCCCGGTCTCGCGCAGCAGCTCGGCACCGGCCGTGACGACGGAGGCGAGCACCTTGGCCGGGTCGGCGTCGACGACCTCGCAGCCGGGCGCGGTGGCGACGATCCGGCCGCCCAGTCCGACCAGCGCCGCACGGAAGCCGTCGGCGTGCACCTGCGCGGCCAGCGCGACGGGTCCGTCGTCGGCGACGGCCAGTTTGTGGGAGGGCCTGCCCTGCGATCCGGCCGCGGCGGCGGGCCGGGCGTCGACCCGGATCAGCCCGAGTGCTTCCAGCTCGGCTGCGACCGCCCCGGCCGTCGCACGCGTCACCCCGAGCTCGGCGGTGAGCACGGCCCGGGTCGGCGCGCGTCCGGTGTGGACGAGCTCCAGCGCGGGTCCGAGCGCCGCGCGCCCCCGGTCCAGCCGCGTCCTCGAGGTGCTCCCGTCCCCCGCCTGCCGGGGGTCCGCCTTCCCGCTCATGAGGGCGAGTCTCCCATGATCCGCCGGGATGGTGGCCGAGCCTGCCTGCCGGACGTCACGGAGCGGCGGGGCTCCGCCCGGCCGGGTGCCGGAAGCCGCTGACCCGGAGCGTGATGTTGAGACGGCCGGTGAGGCCGAGCCCGGGCGGTGCCGTGCCCGCGTGGACGCGGGGGACTCCGTGGTAGGCCAGGCGGGACGGGCCGCCGAAGACGAACAGGTCACCGCTGCGCAGTTCGACGTCGGTATAGGGCCGGGTGCGGGTCTCGGTGTTGCCGAAGCGGAAGACGCAGGTGTCGCCGAGGCTCAGCGACACCACCGGTGCGTCGGACTTCTCGTCGCTGTCGCGGTGCATGCCCATACGGGCGTCGGCGTCGTAGAAGTTGATCAGGGCGATGTCGTAGTCCGGCGCGGGGCCTGCGAGGGTGTCGCGGACCGCCCGGCGGCCCAGTTCGCCGAGCCAGGTCGGGAACGGTTTCACCGGCGCGCCGTCCCCGTCGGCGACCGTGCGGGCGTAGGCGTACGGGTACCAGTGCCAGCCCAGGCACACCTGGCGGGCGGTCATGGTGCCGCCGCCGGGGGTGCGGACCGTGCGCAGGCCGGCGGGGGGCCGGGCCCACGCGCGGCACGCGTCGAGCAGTTCCCGCTGGTGTTCCGCGTCCAGCCAGCCGGGCAGGTGCACGGCGCCGGGCGCGATCTGCGCTCGCGGCCTGGGGAACAGCTCGGCGTCCATGCCCTCCATGGTGCCCGACACGCCCTGAGCTGCGGCTCGGCTAGCCTGGTCGCACGATGAACGACCGTATGACGACGCCGTGGGGCGAGCCGGAGCTGACCCGCTTCCCCGAGGACCCGCGCGACCGGCTGCGTGCCTGGGACGCCTCGGACGAGTACCTGCTGAGGCATCTGGCCGCGGAGCGGGTGCCGCTGGACGGCACGGTCGTGGTCGTCGGAGACCGGTGGGGCGCGCTGGTCACGGCGCTCGCGGAGCACCGGCCGGTGCAGATCAGCGACTCCTTCCTCACGCAGGAGGCGACCCGTGCCAACCTCGCGCGGGCGGGTGCCGAACAGGGTGCGGTGCGGCTGCTCACCACGCAGGATCCGCCGCCGGAGCGGATCGACGTGCTGCTGGTGCGGGTGCCGAAGAGCCTGGCGCTGCTGGAGGACCAGTTGCTGCGGCTGGCTCCTGCCGTGCACGCGGGGACGGTCGTCGTGGGGACGGGCATGGTGAAGGAGATCCACACCTCGACGCTGCGGTTGTTCGAGCGGATCCTCGGCCCGACCCGCACCTCGCTCGCCGAGAAGAAGGCCCGGCTGATCTTCTGTTCGCCGGATCCGGTGCTGGAGCGGCCCGCCGGCCCGTGGCCGTACGTCTACACGCTGCCGGACGGCATCGGCCCCGCCGCGGGAGGCACCGTCGTCAATCACGCGGGGGTCTTCTGCGCCGACCGGCTCGACATCGGCACGCGGTTCTTCCTCGGGCATCTGCCGCAGGGGCGGGGGCGCCGGGTGGTGGACCTGGGGTGCGGCAACGGCGTGGTGGGGACGTCGGTGGCGCTGGCCGACCCGGACGCCGAGGTGCTGTTCGTGGACGAGTCGTTCCAGGCCGTGGCCTCGGCGGAGGCCACGCACAAGGCCAACGGCGCACCGGGGCACGCCGAGTTCCGGGTCGGGGACGGTCTGGCGGGCGTGCCGTCCGGCAGTGTCGACGTGGTCCTCAGCAACCCGCCGTTCCACTCCCACCAGGCGACGACGGACGCCACGGCCTGGCGGATGTTCACCGGGGCGCGGCGCACGCTGCGGCCGGGCGGGGAGCTGTGGGTGGTCGGCAACCGGCATCTGGGCTACCACGTCAAGCTGCGCAAGCTGTTCGGCAACAGCCGGGTCGTCGCGAGCGATCCGAAGTTCGTGGTGCTGAAGGCCGTCAAGCGGTAGCGCAGCCCAGGGTCTGGAGGGTCCTGGCGACCGTTCGGGTCATCGCCTCCCGGGCGAGGGTCAGGTAGCTGCGCGGGTCGACGGCCTCGGGGCGTTCGGTGAGGAAGTCCCGGATCGCTCCGGTGAGTGCGATGTTCAGGGCGGTGCCGATGTTGACCTTGGTGATGCCTCCGGCGACGGCCGCCCTGAGTTCGTCGTCCGGGACACCGGAGGAGCCGTGCAGGACGAGCGGGACGTCCAGTGCGGCCGACAGGCGTTTGAGCAGGGCGTGGTCGAGGGCCGCCGTGCGGGTGGTCATGGCGTGGGAGCTGCCGATGGCGACGGCCAGGGCGTCCACGCCCGAGTCGGCGACGAAGGACCGCGCCTCCTCGGGGTCGGTGCGGGCGCCGGGGGCGTGCGCGTCCAGCGGGGGTCTGCCGTTCTTGCCGCCGATCTGGCCCAGCTCCGCTTCGATCCACAGCCCTTGTGCGTGTGCCCAGTCGACCGCCGCCCGGGTCGCGGCGAGGTTCTCGGCGTAGGAAAGGCGGGCCGCGTCGTACATCACGGAGCTGAAGCCGGCGTCCGCGGCCTGGCGCAGCAGGGCGCCGCCCTGCACGTGGTCGAGGTGCAACGCGACCGGTACGGCGGCCCGTTCGGCCACGGCTACGGCCGCGCGGGCGAGCGGGAGCAGCTGTCCGGCGCGGAACTTCACCGCGTTCTCGCTGACCTGGAGGACGACGGGGGCGCGGACCGACTCGGCGCCCGCGACGACGGCCTCGACGTGCTCCAGGGTGATGACGTTGAAGGAGGCGACGGCGGAGCCGGCCGCGGCGGCGCGGGTGACGAGGTCACCGGTGGTGGTCAGAGGCACGGGGTCTCCTGGGGCCTGTCGTTCGGATCAGGGTGCGAGGATCACCGAGCGCGTGAGGTGGCGCGGGCTGTCGGGGTCCAGTCCGCGGGACGTGGCGACGGCGACCGCGAGACGCTGGACGCGGACGAGTTCGGCGAGCGGGTCGAGGCGCCCGGCGATCCACAACGCTCCCGTGTCCCGTACTTGTCGGGCGAGTCCGTCGGGTGCGTCGCCCAGCATCCAGGTCACCGTGCCCCGGGTGCTGACGCTGATGGGGCCGTGCCGGTACTCCATCGCCGGGTAGGCCTCCGCCCAGGCCAGCGCGGCCTCGCGCATCTTCAGTCCGGCCTCGTCGGCCAGGCCGACGGTCCAGCCGCGCCCGAGGAAGGTGAACTGCCCGCAGTCCGCCACTCCTTCGGGCAGCGGCTCCGTCAGGGCGGTGCGCGCGTCGGTGACCGCCGTATCGGGGTGGAGGCCGAGGTGGGCACGGAGCAGGGTGAGGGCCGTGGTCGCGAACCGGGTCTGGACGACGGAGCGTTCGTCCGCGAAGTCCAGGACGGCGAGTTCACCGGCGGCCGTCCGCACGGGCGTGTCCGGGTCGGCGGTGATGGCCGTGGTGCGGGTGGCGCCTTTCAACCGGCCCAGCAGGTCCACGATCTCGGTCGTGGTGCCGGAGCGGGTGAGGGCGACGACCCGGTCGTAGCGGCGGTCGTGGGGGAACTCCGAGGCGGCGAAGGCGTCGGTCTCGCCCTGGCCCGCACCCTCGCGCAGGGCCGCGGCGGCCCGTGCCATGAAGTACGAGGTGCCGCAGCCGACGATCGCGACCCGCTCCCCCGGGCCGGGCAGCACGTTCGCGTGGCGGGCCGCCTCCGATGCGGCGCGTGCCCAGCACTCGGGCTGGCTGGTCAGCTCGTCCTCGACATGCGTCATCCCGCACCCTCCGCTCTGATTGTTCCTGCAAGATAGCGCCAGCTTTCGAGCATCATCAAGCATGCGACGGCTTCGGGTGCGTTAGGGTCGCCCGGAGATCGAGGACGTGGAGGTGCGGATGTCGCGCGACGCCCGCTGGAAGGCGCTGCTGGAACTGCTCGTGGAGCGCGGCCGGCTGGACGTCGAGGACGCGGCGGCCGAGCTCGGGGTGTCGGCGGCGACGATCCGCCGTGACTTCGACGGACTCGCCGAGCAGCAGATGCTGGTGCGCACCCGGGGCGGCGCGGTCGTGCACGGCGTGTCGTACGAGTTGCCGCTGCGCTACAAGACGGCCCGCCACGCCTCCGAGAAGCAGCGCATCGCCAAGGCGGTGGCGGATCTGGTGGCGCCGGGCGAGGCGGTCGGGCTGACCGGCGGGACCACCACGACCGAGGTGGCGCGAGCGCTGGCCGTGCGCGGGGATCTGGGCTCCGGGGCGCCCGCGCTGACCGTGGTGACGAACGCGCTGAACATCGCGAACGAGCTGGCCGTGCGGCCCCAGTTCAAGATCGTGCTGACCGGAGGGGTGGCGCGGCCCCAGTCGTACGAGCTGGTCGGGCCGCTGGCGGACGGGGTGCTCGGGCAGATCACCGTCGACGTGGCGGTGCTCGGTGTCGTCGCGTTCGACGTGACGCACGGCGCCGCGGCGCACGACGAGGCGGAGGCGGCGATCAACCGGCTGCTGTGCGAGCGGGCGGAACGGGTGGTGGTCGCCGCCGACTCCAGCAAGCTGGGGCAGCGGGCCTTCGCCCGGATCTGCGCGGCCGAGGCGGTGGACATCCTGGTCACGGACACCGCGGCCGACCCTGAGGCGGTGCGGCGCTTCGAGGAGGCCGGGCTGCGGGTCGTCACCGTCTGACGGCGGCGGTCCGCCGGCGGCTCTAGGCTGGGCTGAGGCGCCTACCGGCTGGGAGGCTGTCATGGGCGGAACGGCGCAGAACCAGGGCGGGCGGCGCTATGTTCCGATCGCCGAGCACGGGCTGATCGGCGATCTGCGCAGCGTCGCCCTGGTGGGGACCGACGGCACGATCGACTGGTACTGCTGCCCGGCCTTCGACGCGCCGAGCGTGTTCGCGTCGATCCTGGACGCGGAGCGGGGCGGCTGCTTCGAGCTGGCGGCGACCGTGCCGGCCCGGACCAAGCAGTTCTACTTTCCCGACACCAACGTCCTGATCACCCGGTTCTTCACCGAGGACGGGGTCGGCGAGGTGCAGGACTTCATGCCGGTCGGCGGCGGGGCGGCCGAGGCGGAGCGGCACCGGCTGATCCGGCGGGTGGTGTGCGTACGCGGCTCGATCCCGTTCCGGACGCGCGTGGCGCCCCGGTTCGACTACGGCTCCCTGCCGCACACCCTCCGGCTGACCGGTGACACCGCGCAGTTCGAGACCGAGCGGCTGACGCTCGCGCTGACGGCGACCGTGCCGCTGGAGGCGGACGGGCCGGACGTGTGCGGCGACTTCAAGCTCTCCGAGGGCGACTCGGCGGTGTTCGCGCTGGACAAGGTCGGCGCCGGTGTGGCGCCCCGCCGGTGTGCGCGCACGGAGGCGGAGGAGCAGTTCGCGGCGACGGTCGCATACTGGCGGCACTGGCTGTCGGCGTCCCGGTACAAGGGCCGCTGGCGGGAGATGGTGCACCGTTCGGCGCTGACGCTGAAGCTGCTCACGTACGCGCCGACCGGGGCGATCGTGGCCGCGCCGACGACGAGCCTGCCCGAGGAGCTCGGCGGGGAGCGCAACTGGGACTACCGGTACGTGTGGGTGCGCGACGCGGCGTTCTGCGTCTACGCGCTGCTGCGGCTGGGCTTCACCGGGGAGGCCGAGGCGTTCATGGACTTCGTGACCCGGCACATCAGCCCGGGTGACGGCAAGACGTCGGGACCGCTGCAGATCATGTACGGCATCGACGGACGCACCGAGCTGCCCGAGCGCACCCTCGGCCACCTGGAGGGACACCACGGCTCGGCGCCGGTGCGGGTCGGCAACGCGGCGGCCGACCAGCTCCAGCTGGACATCTACGGCGCGCTGATCGACTCGATCTACCTCTACGACAAGTGGGCCAAGCCCATCTCCAGCGGTCACTGGGACGACGTGTGCGCGCTGGTGGACTGGGTGTGCGCGCACTGGGACCAGCCCGACGAGGGGATCTGGGAGACGCGGGGCGGGCGCAGGAACTTCCTCTACTCGCGGCTGATGTGCTGGGTGGCGATCGAGCGGGCCATCCGGATGGCCAACCGGCGCGGCCTGCCGGCCGACCTGCCACGCTGGCGGGAGTGCCGTGACACGGTCTACCGGCGGATCATGAGCCGGGGCTGGAGCGAGGAGCGCGGGGCGTTCGTCCAGCACGAGGACGGTGACGTGCTGGACGCGGCCGTGCTGATGATGCCGCTGACGAAGTTCATCGCCCCCACCGATCCGAAGTGGCTGTCGACGCTGGACGTGCTCACCGAGGAGCTGGTGTCCGACTCGCTGGTCTACCGCTACGACCCCCGCTCCAGCCCCGACGGACTGCGCGGCGACGAGGGCACGTTCTCCATCTGCTCGTTCTGGTACGTCGAGGCGATGGTGCACGCGGGCCGGATCGACGAGGCGCGCCTGGCCTTCGAGAAGATGCTGACGTACGCCAACCATGTCGGCCTGTACGCCGAGGAGATCAGCCACACCGGCGAGCAGCAGGGCAACTTCCCGCAGGCCTTCACGCACCTCGCGCTGATCAGCGCCGCCTTCAACCTGGACCGGGCGCTCGGCTGACGCTCAGTGTCCGTGACCGTCGTCCGCATGCCCCTCGGGGGTACCGGAGTCGGGCGCCGCTCCCCCGGCCCGAGCGGTGAAGGCCGCGGTGTGGACCTTCCCGTCGTGCCGGAAGTCGAGGAAGAGGCGGTAGGAACCGGAGCTGGGGGCCGTGGCGGTGAACGAGATGTCCGGGCCGGGCCGGGTCGTGCCGTCGCCGGGTTCGCCGTTCGGGTGGACGTGCAGGTAGGCGAGGTCGCCGGAGCGCAGGGCGACCAGGTGGCCGTACGCGCCGAGATAGGGCTGGAGGTCGGTGACGGGCTTGCCGCCGCGGAGGACCTTCAGCTTCAGTTCGCTCGCCTTGCCCGGGCGCAGGGCGCCGGTCAGCCGCACCTCGTAGCCGTCGACCCGGGCCGTGGTGCTCTCCGGCGGCAGCTGCCGGGCACGGTAGGGGCCGGAGGCGGCGAGGTCCGCGCCGAGGGTGAGGTTCTCAGCGCCCTTCCCGGCCGGGGTGAAGTCGGCGAAGACGCGGTAGCCGCCCGCGCGGGGCAGGTCCACGGGAGTGCTCCAGGTGCCGTCGGCGGCGCGGGTGGGGTGCAGGTGGCGGTAGGTGACCAGGTCGCGTGAGGCCACGATGAGGTGCAGTTCCTTGTCGTGTTCGCGCTGGTAGGCGGTGACCGCGCGGCCGTCGCCGTCCCGGACGGTGAAGCGCAGGTCGGTCTGTTCGCCCGCGGTGACGCGCGGGGTCCGGAGGTCGAGGGTGTAGCCGCCCTCGGAGATCTGCAGCCCGCCGGCCGGGGGCGTGTCGTGGCCGGCGTGGCCGCCGCCCTTCTCCCCTTCCGGCGCGGGCCGGGTGTGTTCGCCCTCGTGCTTCGGCGGGCTGTCGGCGACGACCGGGCCGACGCCCTGTCCGACGCCGTAGGCCGCGCCGAAGGTCGCTGCCAGCGCGGCGGCGAAGGTGGTGATCCTCAGTCCGGTGTTCATGGCGTCGGCTCCTTCAGGTACCGGGCCTCCCGCTCGAATGCGGGGCCTCCATGCAGTTCACCATACCCCTAGGGGGTACCGAGTCAAGTGGTGCCGACGCTTGCATCGTATACCCCTCGGGGGTATACATGAAGTCGACGGAGGGGTACCCCCACCCCGTATCTCCGCACTTGTTCGTTCACTCAGAGGAGGCACCGATGCCCGCCACCACTTACGCCGTGTCCGGGATGTCCTGCGGCCACTGCAAGGCCACGCTGACCAAGGTCATCGGCGAGCTGGACGGCGTCAGCGGCGTCGAGGTCGACCTCGGCAGCGGCCACGTCACCGTCACCAGTGCCGCCGAGCCCGACGACGGCGTGATCGCCGAGGTCGTCGACGAGGCCGGCTACGAGCTGACCGGGAGGGTCTGAGCCATGAGCACGGGTACGACGACCGGCACGAACGCCGAGGTGGAGCTCGTCATCGGCGGCATGACCTGCGCCTCCTGCGCGGCGCGCGTCGAGAAGAAGCTCAACCGCATGGACGGGGTCACCGCCACCGTCAACTACGCGACCGAGAAGGCGAAGGTCAGCTATTCCGGCGGCGTCTCCGTCGGCGACCTCGTCGCCACCGTCGAGGCGACCGGGTACACCGCGCAGGAGCCCGCACCCCCCGCGGAGGCGACCGACGAGGCTCCTGCGACCGACGAGCTGCGGCCGCTGCGCGAGCGCCTGGTCACGGCCGTGGTGCTGTCGGTCCCCGTGGTGGCCATGGCCATGATTCCGGCGTTGCAGTTCGAGTACTGGCAGTGGCTGTCGCTCACCCTGGCGGCGCCGGTCGTGACGTACGCGGCGTGGCCCTTCCACAAGGCGGCGTTCACCAACGCGCGGCACGGGGCGGCCACCATGGACACCCTGATCTCGGTGGGCACCTCGGCAGCGTTCCTGTGGTCGCTGTGGGCGCTGTTCCTCGGCACCGCGGGGACGCCGGGCATGACGCACCCCTTCGAGCTGACCATCGAGCGGACGGACGGCGCCGGGAACATCTACCTGGAAGCCGCCGCCGGCGTGACCGCCTTCATCCTGGCCGGGCGCTACTTCGAGGCCCGTGCCAAGCGCAAGGCGGGTGCGGCGCTGCGGGCGCTGCTGGAGCTGGGCGCGAAGGACGTCACGGTGCTGCGGGACGACGATCGTGAAGAGACCGTTCCCGTCACGGACTTGAAGGCCGGCGACCGCTTCCTGGTCCGGCCCGGCGAGAAGATCGCGACGGACGGGACGGTCGTCGAGGGATCCTCCGCCGTGGACGCCTCGATGCTCACCGGTGAATCCGTGCCCGTGGAGGTCGGCTCGGGCGACCCGGTCACGGGCGCCACGATCAACGTCGGCGGGCGGCTCGTCGTACGGGCCACGCGCGTGGGCGCCGACACACAACTGGCCCGGATGGCCCGGCTCGTGGAGGACGCGCAGAACGGCAAGGCCGCGGCGCAGCGGCTCGCGGACCGGATCTCCGCCGTGTTCGTGCCGGTGGTGATCGCCCTCGCGCTGGGCACGCTGGGCTTCTGGATGGGCAATGGCGCCGGGCTGACGGCCGCCTTCACCGCGGCGGTCGCCGTCCTCGTCATCGCCTGCCCGTGCGCCCTGGGTCTTGCCACGCCGACCGCGCTGATGGTGGGCACCGGGCGGGGCGCCCAGCTGGGCATCCTCATCAAGGGCCCGGAGGTCCTGGAGTCCACGCGCCGGGTCGACACCGTCGTCCTGGACAAGACCGGCACGGTCACGACCGGCCGTATGACCCTGCTGGCCGTGCACACCGCCGAGGGCACGGACGAGGCCGAAGTGCTGCGACTGGCCGGGGCGTTGGAGCACTCCTCGGAGCACCCGATCGCCCGGGCCGTCGCCGACGGGGCGCTGGAGAAGCTGGGTGCGCTGCCGACGCCCGAGGACTTCGCCAATGTGGCCGGGCTCGGTGTGCAGGGCGTCGTCGAGGGCCACGCGGTGCTCGTCGGCCGGGAGCGGCTGCTGGCCGACTGGGCGATGGGGCTTCCCGAGGAGCTGGCCCGGGCCCGGGCCACGGCCGAGGAGGCCGGGCGCACGGCCATCGCGGTCGCCTGGGACGGTGCGGCGCGTGCGGTGCTGGAGGTGGCCGACGCGGTCAAGGACACGAGCGCGGAGGCGGTCGGCCGGCTGCGGGCGCTCGGGCTCACGCCGATCCTGCTGACCGGGGACAACGAGGCGGTGGCCCGGTCGGTCGCCCGGGAGGTGGGCATCGAGGAGGTCATCGCCGAGGTGCTCCCGCAGGACAAGGTCGACGTCGTGAAGCGGCTGCAGTCCGAGGGCCGGTCGGTGGCGATGGTCGGTGACGGCGTGAACGACGCGGCGGCCCTCGCCCAGGCCGATCTGGGCCTCGCCCTGGGCACCGGCACGGACGCCGCGATCGAGGCCGGCGACCTGACCCTCGTCCGTGGCGACCTGCGGGCCGCGGCGGACGCCATCCGGCTCGCCCGCCGCACGCTCGGCACCATCCGCTCGAACCTGTTCTGGGCCTTCGCCTACAACGTGGCGGCACTGCCACTGGCCGCGGCCGGCCTGCTCACCCCGATGATCGCCGGGGCGGCCATGGCGTTCTCGTCGGTCTTCGTGGTCGGCAACTCGCTGCGGCTGCGCACCTTCCGGGCCGCCGGCTGAGGCGTCGTCGGGTCACCGGCGGCGCCACACCAGCGTGTAGCGCCAGAGCAGACGGCGGCGCAGACGGACGCCGGGGAGGACCGCCCGGGCCTCGCGCGCGATCTCGGTGAAGGACAGGTCCGCCGGACGGGTGCGGGCGGTCATCGAGACCGGGCGGGGCACCGGGCGGCCCCGGCTCTTCAGCAGGGCCATGACGACGTTGAGCGGGACCGACACGATGCCGAGCAGATGGTCGACGGGCGTCCGCTCCCGGGCCACGCCGACGATCACCAGGGTGCCACCGGGCGCCAGATGGTCGCGGAAAGTCCTGAGCGCCTGTTCGAAGGGCAGATGGTGGACGGCGGCGACGCAGGTGATGACGTTGTACGGCCGCTCGCCCAGCCCGGTCAGCGCGTCGGCCGCCGTGTACGTCACCGGGGCCGTCGCCGGAGTCAGTTCCCGCGCCCGGGCCGTGATCTCCGGGTCGGCGTCGATGCCGTGCACGCGCTGCGCCCGGCGGGCCAGCAGCCGGGTCAGGTCACCGGTGCCGCAACCCACATCCAGGGCACTGCCCACCCGCTCGGGGAGCCGGCGCAGGATCCAGGGGTGGAAGTGGGCGTTGTGGTCCCAGGGGCGGGCGGCGTGGAAACGATCCAGCGCGCGCAGGAGCCGGCGGGGCAGAGGTGACATGTGCTCAGTGTGGCGGCTCACGGGGGTGGCCGTCCGCCGTCCGGGCACTCGGGAGGTACCGGCTCGCAGGGGCGCCGAGCGTGCGCCGGGCGTGAGCCGGTACCTTGCTGGGGAAGGCCACTGCGGGGAGAAGCACATGACCGATCCGACGATCACAGACGCGGACGCCCCCCGTCCGCTCCGAACCGCCCGGGAGTCCGAGGGCGGGGCCGGCCGGCTCCTGAGCGCCGTGTTCGGCGACCTCAGGGCCGTGGACGGCGCCCTGTACGCGGCGGTGGCCGCCACCCCCACGCCGACCCTGGACCGGACGCTGCGCCACCTGTCCCACGCGGCCGATCACTCCAAGATCTCGTTCGGGATCGCCGCGGTCCTGGCCCTGAGCGGGAAGCGGCCGCGCAAGGCCGCCCTGGCCGGCGTCGGCGCGATCGCCGTGGCATCGGCCTCCGCCAATCTGCTCGGCAAGCGCCTGGTGCGCCGGGCGCGGCCCGACCGGGAGGCAGCGCGGGTGACGGTGGACCGGCACGTCAAGATGCCGACCTCGGCCTCGTTCCCGTCGGGGCACACGGCGTCGGCGGTCGCCTTCGCCACCGCCGTCGGCGTGGTCATGCCGCCCGCGGCGGTACCGCTCGGGGCGCTGGCGAGCGCCGTCGGCTACTCACGCGTCCACACCGGCGTGCACTACCCGGGCGACGTGGCAGCGGGTGCGGTCCTCGGCATCGCGAGCGCGGCGGCGGCCCTGGCGGCGGCAGCGGCCACCCCTTCGGCGAAGACGCAGGCCCTTCTCGCGGCAGCCCGTTCCTGGCCGCGGATCAGCATCGGCGGGCTCGTACGCGACTGAGGCCGGATTCAGCTGGTGTCGATGCGGTGCGACCCCCTCGCTCGGCGTCGCTGACCCGGACACGTGCTCGGGGGCGGCCGTGCAGTGTCGTCAGCTGCGGTTCCGGACGGCGCGGGGCTCGTGCCCCGCGCCCGGGGGACATGCGCTGACACGCCGTCGACCGAAGGCTCACAGCCCGGCAGCGCCTCCCGGCCTTTCCGGAGCCGGAGTCGGCTGGGCAGGAAGCCGCGCGGCGGACCGGCGTACGTCGACGGCGGTGAGCGCCAGGGCCAGCGGCCCGGGCACAAGGAAGGCCAGCGGCAGCAGCATCCAGGCGCACAGTGCGGCCGTCGCCACGGCGAGCAGGACCAGACCGCTGCCGCCCACGTCCGTGACGGCGTCCCGGCCCGCCCCGCGCACCGCCGCCCGCCAGTCGGTGAGCGACTCGGGGCGACCGCAGGCCCGCAGGCCGATCACCGCAGCGCACGCGCCGATCGCTGCGGCGGCCACCGCGAACAGCGACGCCCCCGGCAGCCCGGCCCCGGCCAGCGCCAGGTCGGCGGCGAGCAGCAGCAGGCCCGCGAGGGCAACGGCCCCCGCCACCAGGTCACCCGCGCGCAACCGCCGCCGCAGCAGGGCGACGTACCGCCCCGCCGTGACGGGTTGGTCCTGCCCGCCCCCGCGCAGCACGGCACACGCCGTCGACAGCGCGGCCGGGACCGTGACCAGGGGCAGACAGGCCACTGCCGTGGCGAGTCCGACGCTCAGCACGTCGGCGAACAGGGTCATGCGCGGGCCGAACACCTCGCCCGTCTCACGTGTCGGCATCCCGCTCACCCCTTGACTCCGGAGCTGGCCATGCCCTCCACCAGGAAACGCTGGAAGGCGAGGAAGAACAGCACGATCGGCAGCAGCGCGATCACCGACAGGGCGAACATCGGGCCGAACGCGGAGGTGCTGGAGGCGTCCACGAAGGAGCGCAGCGCCAGGGTGAGGGTGAACTTGTCCGGGTCGAAGAGGTAGATGAGCTGGGTGAAGAAGTCGTTCCAGGTCCAGATGAACGTGAAGATGGCGGTGGTGATCAGGGCCGGCCGGGTGAGCGGCAGCACGACCTGGAAGAAGCTGCGGAAAGGCCCGCAGCCGTCGATGCGGGCCGCCTCCTCCAGCTCGCGCGGCAGCCCGCGCATGAACTGCACGATGAGGAAGACGAAGAACGCCTCGGTGGCGAGGAACTTCGGCAGGATCAGCGGCCAGTAGGTGTTCACCAGACCGAGCTGGTTGAAGATGATGTACTGCGGGATCAGCACCGCGTGGTGCGGCAGCATGATCGTGGCGATCATGAAGGCGAACAGCGGCCCGCGGAGGCGGAACCTGAGGCGCGCGAAGGCGTAGGCGGCGAGCGAGCAGCTGATGACGTTGCCGAGAACCGCGCCGCCCGCGATGAGCAGGGAGTTGCCGAGCAGCCGCCAGATGGAGACGTCGTTCACGCCGTCGAGCGCGGTCTTGTAGTTCGACCACTCCAGGTGACCGGGAAGCAGGTCGAGGCTGGCGATGACCTCGTCGGCGGGCTTGAGCGAGGTGGCCAGCAGCCAGGCCAGCGGGTACAGCATGACGAGCAGGGCGGCCAGGCAGCCCACGTGCAGGGCGAGGCGGCCCCACCGGACGGGCTTGCGGGCAACGGCAGGTGAGGTCACCGGTCCCCCTCGGAGGCGTAGAAGACCCAGGAGCGCGAGGTGCGGAACAGCACCGCCGTGACGACGCCGATCACGAGGAGCAGCACCCAGGCCATGGCGGAGGCGTAGCCCATGTGGGAGGCGACGAAGCCGCGGTCGTAGAGGTACATGGTGTAGACGAGGGTCGAGTCGGCCGGTCCGCCCTTGCCCGCGCTGACGGCGAAGGCGGGGGTGAACACCTGGAAGGCCTGGATGGTCTGGAGGACCAGGTTGAAGAAGAGCACCGGGGACAGCATCGGCACCGTGACGGACAGGAACTGCCGCCACTTCCCGGCCCCGTCGACGGCTGCCGCCTCGTAGAGCTCGGCGGGTATCTGCTGGAGCCCGGCGAGGAAGATGACCATCGGGGCGCCGAACTGCCACACCGTCAGCAGGGCCACGGCCAGCAGTGCCCAGCCGGGCTGGTTGACCCAGCCGCCGGTGCCGAGCAGGTTGTCGACGGTGCCGCCGTCATTGAAGACCGCCCGCCACACGAGCGCGATGGACATCGACGCGCCCAGCAGGGAGGGCGCGTAGAACGCTGAGCGGTAGAAGCCCTTGCCGCGCTTCATGCCCTTCAGGGCGAGGGCGACGACCAGGGCGAGCGCGAGTTGCAGCGGCACGGCGACGAGGACGTACGTCAGGGTCGTCACCACCGAGCGCCAGTAGCGCGGGTCCTCGGTGAACATCTGCACGTAGTTGCGCAGGCCCACCCACTGCGGCGGGGTGAACAGGTCGTAGTCGGTGAACGACAGGTACAGCGACACGGCCATCGGCAGGAGTGTCAGGACGATCGCGCCGAGCACCCAGGGTGAGAGGAACACCCAGGCGGCGCCCTCGCGTTCGCGCTTGGGGCCGCGCTTCGGGGCGGTGGCCGGGGCGCGCCTCGCCTCCGGGGGGATCGCGGTGGTGGTCATGACCTCAGCTCCGCCTTCGCCTCGGTGACGTAGTTCTCGGCCGCCTCGCGGGGCGACATGCGCTCGTAGGACACCTGGTCGTAGTCGCGCTGGAAGGTGCTCTGCAGGGCGTTGTCGCCCGAGGGCGGGGCCTGGGGCGGGTCCTTGAGCTTGCCCTCCAGGGACGCCTGGAAGGTGGCGATGGTCTTGTCGAAGTCCTTGAGCTGGGGGCCCGTCTCGGCGCGGATCGTCTCGTTGACGGGGATGCCACGGCTCGCGCCGAGGATCTTCGCGGCCTCCCGGTCGTTGATCATGAAGTCGACGAGCCGGGCCGCCTCCTTCGGGTGGCCGGTGCCGGCCGAGACGCCCAGGAACATGGACGGCTTGAAGTACTGGCCGGGTGTGCCGTCCTCGCCGGACGGCATGGGCGCGAGGGCGACGCCGGTCGGTATCAGGGCGACGAAGCCGCTCGCCGGTGCGTCCCAGTTGGCGTCGGTGACGGACGTGCCGCGTCCGAGCGGGGTGTTCTCCACGGAGCCGTCGAGCTGGGTGGTCTGCTCGGCGGGCGAGACGGCGCCCTCGCGGCGCAGCTCGTCGGTGAAGGTCCACCAGCGGGTGAGGTCGGCGGCGGTGAAGCCGAGCCCGCCGTCCTTCGTGTAGAGGGCCTTGCCCTGGCCGCGCAGCCAGACCTCGAAGGCGTCCTCGCTCTGGCCGGGGTCGGTCGCCCCTGGCTTGCCCGTCTTCTTCGCGAGGGCCCGCATGGTGTCGGCCCACTGGCTCCACGTCCAGCTCGCGCCGGGCAGCGGGACACCTGACTTCTTCCAGGTCCGGACGTCGTAGGCGACGGTCTCGGTGCCGCGGCCCTGGGGGATCGCGTACTGGACGTCGTCGACGCGGCCGGTGGCGAGCAGGCCCGGGTCGATCTCGGAGGTGCGCAGGACCGACTTCTGTCGCGCGAGGTCGAGCAGGACTCCGCCGGAGGCGTACTGGTCGATCTGGCGGTAGTCCAGCTGCATCACGTCCGGGGCGTCACCGCCGGCGGCCTGGGTGGCGAGCTTCTGCTTGTAGGCGTCGTAGCCGGAGAACGACGTCGTCACGTCGACGTTCGGGTGCTGTTGCTCGAACAACGCGACGGCCCGTTCGGTGCGTTCCGCGCGGTCGGGGTTGCCCCACCACGTGTAGCGCAGCACCACCTTGCCGCCGTCTGCGGACTCCCCGGATCCTCCGCAGCCCGCCAGCACGGCACACAGTGCCAGTGCGACGGCCGACGCGCAGAACCCCTTTGTCCTGTTTCCGGGCATGCCGAGATCACTCCTCTCGATACGGAGTTTCGGTTGAGCCCCCCTCAGGTCCTCCTGCTGCTACTCCCCCTGGTAGGGCAGCGTGGTGCCCGGCAGCGCGTACTCGTCACGCCGGCCGCACATGCCGAAGCCGCCGAGTCGGGTGGGCGCGGCCTCGTGGGCGGCGGCCTCGCCGAGGTGGGCGGGATCACCTGCGGCCAGGGCGTCGAGCTGGGCGCCGGTGCGCTCCGCGGTGGCCAGGGCGCCCTCCCGCCACAGCTTCCGCCACGTGGGCACCTTGTCGCGGACGAGCCGGGCGGCGGCGCTCTGGAATTCCAGGTACGGGCCGTTGTCGCCGGCCACGAGGGCCTCGCGCAGCCCCAGGTAGCCCTCGACGGCCAGGTCCCTGCGGCGCCGCGCGGCCGCAGCCGTCTCCGGCCCGGTGCCGGGCGGCAGAGCAGCCGCCGCCGCGTACCGGTCGGGGTCGGCGAGCACCTCGGGCGGGAAGGTGAACACGGCGTCCCCGGCCTCGGGGAGGCCGCTGTTCTGCATCAGCACGGTGATGCGCAGATCGCCGCCCTGCACCATGCGGTGCACGGTGCCCGGCGTGAACCAGGCGATCGAGCCGGTTTCGAGGGGGATGTCCCGGTAGCCGCCGGGGCTCAGCGTCTGGACGGCGCCCCGGCCGCCGGTGACGACGTACGCCTCCGTGCACACCAGGTGCAGGTGCGGGCTGCCGCCGCAGACGCCGTCGACGGCCTCCCAGTCGTAGGCGCTGAGGTGCGACAGGCCGATCGCGCCGGGCAGCGGGTGCGGGAGTCCGGCCTGCGCGGGTTCGCTCACCACGCCAGGCCCTCCAGGTGGGTGCCGACCCGGTCGCGGTCCCAGGCGCCGTCGGCGACCACCAGCCGGTAGCGGTAGGCGAAGGACTCGCCCGGCGGCAGCTCGAACTCTTCGAAGAAGGCCCAGGAGAACGCGACCGTGGGGAACGGCTCGGAGCGGACGAACCAGTGCGACTCGTGGATCGCGGACGTCCCGTCGAGGTTCTCGGGCGCGTGCGCGAAGACCAGGGTGGAGTGGCCGTCGACGTCGTCGTGCTCGGTGGTGAAGGCGAGCCAGGGGCCCTGGGTGCCCATCAGCTTGCCCGCGTCGGCGTCGGTGTCCGGGGCGAAGACCGTGCCGCCGGTGAAGTCGCGCGGGCCGCGCCACTGGAGTCCGGTGTAGCCGGCCATCTCGCGGCCCGCGGTCGTCGGGGAGCCGAAGACCAGCGGCCGGGAACGGGTGTTGGTGAGGCGGATCGACCAGTCCAGGGCCCAGGAACCGGCCTCCTCGTCCACCGAGTGGACGGTCAGGCCGCGCACCTCGCGCGCCCACTCCTCGCCGCCGTTCTCGATCCAGGTGAGGTTCTCGGTGAAGGCGAGGCGGTCGTCCTCGACGGTGAGGTCCGCGAAGCCGTCGTGCCGCATCGAGCCGACGCGCTCGGGCAGGGGGAGGTAGCCCTGGCCGTGGACGTAGCAGTTGCCGCCCCAGAAGTTCTGGCCGGACAGATGGCTCGCGGTCATCTGCAGGCCCTTGTGCCAGCGGTGGTCGTTCGGGCGGTAGCCGGTGACCGTGCGGCCCGAGAGGGTGCGCACCGGGTGGGCGTAGGGCTTGCGGGCCTCGAAGGGGTCCGGGTCGGGGCGGTAGACGTAGCGGAGGATCTCCGTGCCGCCTGCGGTGACGGCGATGTCCTCGCCGTGCGTGTGGGTGACGCGGATGGTCATGCGCGCTCCTTGGGGGCCCAGTCGGGGTACTCGCCGTGCATGGCCTCGTAGAAGGGGTCACCGGGGCCGATCTCCCCCGCGTGCACCGAGCTGCCGGTGAACGCCGCCTTGTACAGGGCGGCGGCGAACTCCAGGGTGGCGCGGGCGTCGCGGCCGCTGCCCGGGGGCCGGGTGCCGTCGTCGTAGGCGTCGAGGAGCGTGCCCAGCTGGGCGGTGTGCGAGCTGGGCACGTCGGCCGCCGGGGTGCGCCAGGCCGTGGCGCGCTCGGAGGCCACGTGCGGGGCCGGGGTGTAGGCCCAGCTGTCGTTGCCGTGGCCGTACAGGTGGGTGAGCTCGACCGTGGCGTCCGCGCAGTCGATGCGGATGCGGCTCACCTCGTCCGGGGAGAGCACGCTGTTGACGACGGTCGCGAGGGCGCCGCTGCGGAACCGCACCAGGGCGGTGGAGACGTCCTCGCTCTCGGTGTCGTGGACCAGGCGCGCGGCCATGGCCCGGATCTCCTCCCATTCGCCGAGCAGGTGCAGGAGGAGGTCGTACTGGTGGATGCCGTGGCCCATGGTCGGGCCGCCGCCCTCGCTGGCCCACTTCCCGCGCCACGGCACCGCGTAGTAGGCGGCGTCCCGGTGCCAGGTCGTCTGGCAGTGCGCGACCAGCGGGGCACCCAGTGCGCCGCTCGTGATCAGCTCGCGGGCGTGCACGGCACCGGAGCCGTAGCGGTGCTGGAAGACGACCGCCGCGTACGCGCCGGAGGCCTCCTCGGCGGCGGCGATCTCGTCGTACTCGGCGAGCGACAGGGTCAGCGGCTTCTCGCACAGCACCCAGGCGCCCGCCTTCAGTGCGGCCACCGTCTGGCTCCGGTGCAGGGAGGGCGGCGTCCCGATCAGGACGAGGTCGGGGCGTACGGCGTCCAGCATGGCGTCCATCGAGGTGTACCCGGCGACCTGCTCACCGGCCAGCTCGCGGAAGGCGTCGAGGCGCTCCTGGTCCACGTCGACGGCGGCCACCAGTTCCACCCGGTCGGAGTGGGCCCGCAGCGCCGGCAGATGGCTGCCGCTGACGATGGCTCCGGTGCCGACGACGGCCACGCGGCGGCGGGTGGGGGACAAGGACATGCGGCGCTCCTCGGACAGCCTGCGGACATGCGCTTGGAAAGCGCTTGCACTCGAAGGGACCCTAGGCGCGAGCGAATGTCTGGACAACCCCCCTGCGGCGACCTGCACAAGGTCTGCCCGAGCATTGTCCCAGCTTGGGGCGGAGTTTCGGCTGGCCACCCCCGCCATGGAAACGGCATTCCCCCGCTTCGCCGCTGGGGGTGGCCCCACCACGAACCGGCTGCCTGCCGGAGTGATCGGACGGCGGGCCGTCCCTACCGTTCTGTCGCACAGCACCCCTCGGCGGCATGTTCCTGCCGGCCCGCCGAGGGGACACCGGCCGCAGAAAGGATCCCCACGTGTTATGCCGCTTCCCGGGAACCGCGAGAAGAGCCGTCCTCGCCCTGACGACCGCCGCACTGGCCGTCACCGCACTGCCCGCCACGGCCGAGGCGGCCCCGGACCCTCTCGCCCGCTACCACCGGCAGCACCTCACCTGGAAGAGCTGCCTGCTCGGGCCTGACGACACCACCGGCAAGGAACTGGCGCAGGCGGGCGCCCGCTGCGCCGACGTGACCGTACCGCTGGACTACTCCGACCCGGACGGCCGGACGATCACCGTGGCCGTGTCCCGGATCCGCGCCACGGACACCGCCCGCCGCGTCGGTCCCCTGCTCCTCAACGGCGGCGGCCCCGGCGGACCCTCGCTCGGCGATCCGCCCTGGGTGCGCGCTGCGATGAAGGACGTGGCCGCGCGGTACGACGTGGTGGGCGTCGACCCCCGTTTCATCGGCCGCAGCACCCCGCTGGACTGCCGCTGGCCGACCGGATCGGCATGGCGCGGTGCGGGTGAGGACCGGGCCGGCTTCGACCGCACGGCGGCCTTCTCGAAGGACCTCGCCGACCGCTGCCGCGCCCACGCGGGCGACGCACTCCCGCACGCCACGACCCGCAACACCGCCCGCGACATGGACGTCGTCCGGGCCGCGCTCGGCGAGCGGCGGATCTCCTACCTGGGCTACTCGTACGGCAGTTACCTCGGCGAGGTGTACGCCTCGATGTTCCCGGGCCGCACGGACCGGGTCGTGCTGGACGGCGTCATCGATCCGGACCGCTACAACACCCGGCTCCTGCGGGGCACCGAACCGGCCAACCGCCACGCCCTGAGGGGCTGGGCCTCCTGGGCAGCCGCCCGCGACACGGCCTACGGGCTGGGCCGTACGCGCGGCGAGGTGCTGGCGACGGTGGAGCGGATCCGGGCCATCGCGGCCCGCACCCCGCTGCGGCTCGGCGAGCACCGGCTGGACGAGCACGTCATGCCACTCGTCGCTTTCAACGGCCTCTCTCAGCACAACGACGCCGCCTACGGGGACTTCGCCCAAGGCGTGCGGGACATGCTGCGGGCCGCGCGCGGGGAGCGGGTGACGCCGTCGCCGTGGCTCGCCGGGGTGCTGGAGTTCATGCTGACCGGCACCGACTCCCCCTATGGCAGCGCGCAGACGGCGATCATCTGCGGCGACAACGCCGCGCCGCGTGATCCCGGGAGCTACTGGCGCGACGTCCAGCGCACCCGTGCCGGGGACCCGCTGTTCGCGCCCGTCACCAACAACATCAACCCGTGCGCCTTCTGGGACCGGCCGCGCGAGCGGCCCACCAGGATCCGGGGCGATCTGCCGGCGCTCCTCGTGAACGCCACCGGGGACCCGCGCACCTCCCACGACGGCGCCGAGGCCGTGCGCGCGATGTGGCCCTCCTCGCGTCTGGTCACCCTGGACGGGGCCGACCAGCACGCGGTGTACGGGGTGTACGGGTCGGCGTGTGCCGACGCCGCGGTCAACGCGTACCTCGCCACGGGGCGGCTGCCGGCACGGGACATCGGCTGCGCGGCACGCGACACCCCCTTAGGGGCGTCCGCGACAGCAACCGGCCCTGATGGTCACCGCCCGCGGGCGGTGACCATCAGGGCCGGCATGCCGGTTCAGGACTCGACGAGCTTGCGCACGTTCTCCACGGAGCCGCAACCGGCCTTCAGCTGACGCTCACGCTCCTGCCGGAACGCCCGGCCGAGCTCCTCCCGCCGCTCCATGGCGACGTTCTCCCGAGCGCCGTTGAGGATGGTGCGCTCCTCCTCGTCGGCGTGGTGGGTGACGGCCTCCACCAGCTCTTCGAGCTTGGAGTCCCACTCGTCGGAGCCGACCTCCTCGACCTGGAGGAGCGCCAGGAGGGCCTCGTTGCCCTCGTCGTGCTCGTGCTCGCCGTGCTCGACCTCTTCGTCATCGATGTTCTTGTACCGCTTCAGCGCCGGATAGACCTCGGCCTCCTCGGCCTGCGCGTGCGCGATCAGCAGGTCCGCGAACTCCCGCAGGGCACCTGCGCGGTCGTCCTCGACGCTGCGCATCCGACGGAAGAGGTCTTCCATGCGGCGGTGGTCCTGAAGGATGAGTTCTACGACGTCTTGCGTATCGGCCATGGAAAAGGAACGCCTTTCCTGGAAGAGAACCGGGCCATTTTCGTCTACCCCATTCCTGACGTTTCGCTCGCCGCGAGGCGGCGATTCGCCGGTCTACCAGCGATACCAGCGGCCTCGGCGGCCACCACTGTCCGCGGTGCGCAGCACGAAGCCGAGCAGCCACAGGACCAGCACGATCACCGCGATCCACCACAGGGCCTTCAGTGCGAAGCCCGCACCGAACAGGACCAGGGCCAGCAGCAGGACGAGAAGCAGGGGAACCATGGTTATCAACCTCCGCTCCCTCTGGTGCCCTGCACATAGACGAACACACAGTCGAATTTCCATGTTTCTTCACAAGAATCACGGGCATGTGAATCGCTTGTGCCGGGCGGGGCGCCATGGATCAAACGCGTCCCAAGTTCCCCTCGTCGCAGGGGAGTTGTTCTCCATTCCTCGGGTATGCGGAGCGGCGGCCGGTGCACCGGCCCACATCTTCGACCCGAGGGGGGTTTCCATGGGCACTTCCGCGAGGCGCGTCCGGGCGAGATCGAGCTGCGTGGTGGCGACGGCGCTGGCGGTCCTGGCCGTCGGCGCCGGTCCCGGCGGCGCGGCCACTCGGGCACCCGCGGCCGACCCGGCCCCCAGGGCCGCTGCGGCGGTCGCCGGAGCGAAGGCCAGGGCCATCACGGGCCCGGTGGACGCCACACTGGGCTACCGCGCCAACGCCCGCCACGACAGCTTCGTCACCGGGGCCACGGCCGCCCCGCCGTTCACCAAGGCCTGGTCGGTCGACCTGGGCTCGGCGGTCTCCGCACCGGTGGCGGTCGGCGGGAAGGTCTTCGTGGTGGTCAACGCCGTCGAGGAGGAGGAGAGCGGCGGCCCGCGCATGGAACTCGTGGGCCTGGACGCGGCCACCGGCAAGAGGCTGTGGCCCCAGCGGCTGATCGCCGACAACGACCCCAAGGCCACCCTGGCCTATGGCGGCGGCCTCCTCTACACCCAGACCGGCAGGGGCGTCGTGACCGCCTGGGACCCCGCGACGGGCGGACAGCGGTGGAGCCGCAGCATCGGCTCCGGCTCCTGCGAGTATCCGCCGGCGTGGTACGATGGCACGCTGTACACCCAGGACGGACGGGGCACGGCGATGGCGCTCCGGCCGAGCGACGGAGCCGAGCTGTGGCGTGCTCCGCTCGTCGACTGGGGATGGTCGCCGGTGGTCGTCGACGACCTCGGCGTGTGGTTCGGCTTCGACAACGCCTCGTACCAGCTCCTGGACCGGCGCACCGGCCGTGAGCTGCGCCGCTACGACGTACCCGACCTGCTCGCGCTCGGCGGCAACCCGATCGCGCGCGGCGCCGGGGCGCTGTGGCTGCGCAGCGACGACGCCGACGACGAGCGGACCGTGGCTTACGACCAGAAGACCGGTGCCGTCCTGCGTTCCTTCCCCGCCGACGCCACTCCCGCGTTCGGTCCGGGCCGGGTGTACGTGGCCCACCGGGGCGTCGTGAAGGCGATCAGTACGACGACGTACAAGACGTCCTGGAGCTACCGCAGCCCGCGTGGGGCCGCGACCGTCCGGCTGGTCGCGGGCGGGTACGTCTACGTCCAGGACGGCAACGGCAAGCTGGTGGTCCTGACCGAGCGCACCGGCGCCGTGGTCTGGTCCTACCGGCTGTGGGCCGAGCCGCACCCGATGGAGAACGTACTCGCGGAGGAGGACTGGCGCGGCTGGGTCAACCCCGGCCTCGCGACCCAGGGAGGCCGCGTGTTCGCGCCCGCCCAGGACGGCGTCCTGACGGCGTTCGCGGACTGACCCGTCCGGGAGGGGCGCCGGGTGCCCGCACGGGGGACCCGGCGCCCCGAGCAGGCCGCCGCTCGCGTTCGCGCGTCGTAACCCCCGGCCCTCCTTCAGTCCGTCCCCACGACGATCACTTCGTCGGCGGCCGTCCAACGGCGGCGCTCGGACTTGGGCGGGTTGACCCGCACGCCGTAACCCGGACTCGTGGAGGCGTCGTCGTGGCTCCGGTAGCCGATGGCGCATTCGCCGCGCTCGCGTGCCGCGGCCACGACGGTGGCGAAGGCCGTCTCGCACCCGGGCAGCACGTAGTCACCGGCCGGCCTCAGGCGAATGCCGGTGCCGTCGGCCGAGAACAGCTCCTCGAAGACCGCTGCGAGCCGCCGGTTCTGGGAGATCTGTGCCATGAGCAGGCCGATGAGCTTGCCGCTGATGATCACGTCCGCTCCCGGCCCGAGCGGCGCCAGCGCACGGTTGCGGTCGTCCACCAGTTCGGTGACGACGGGTAGTTCACGCCCGGACGCCTCCTCCATCTGCCGCAGCAACAGCAGGGTGACGAGCGTGCGGTTGTCGGGTTGGTCCGGGGGCTGGCCGGGGGCGGGATCCTCGCCCACGACGATCACGCTGTCGTAGGAGTGCACGTCCAGACGCCGGAGGGTCTCGGGGCGGGTGACGTCCCCCGGGTGGAGGGTGAGGGTCAGGCCGGTGCCGTCGGGCGCTCGGGCCTCGCGCACCTGCCGGACCGTGGCTTCACCGCCGTCCGCCACCACGTCGACGACCGACCCGGGCCGGGCGCGGCGGCGCAGCTGCTCGACCATGAGGGGCGCCCGGCGGTTCCAGCCGAGCAGCAGGACCCGCTCGGGTCGGGTGGGCGTCGCGGGTCCGGACGCCATCGCCGCCTTCTCGACCCAGTGCCCGCACTCCCCCGGCCAGGCGGTGTCGTCGTCGCGGGAGATGACGATGAGCAGATCGTCCGCGGCGACCATCGTCTGCGGCGGCGGGTTGAGCAGCGGGGTGTCGCCGTGCACCAGGCCGACGACACTGGACGTCGGATAGGACAGCAGCGCGTCGCCGAACGGGCGGCCTGTCAGGGACTCCTCGCCGACCAGGTAGAACTCGTCGCCGGCGAAGTCGAGGAGTTCCTGGTGGACCAGGGAGAGCCCGGGGCGGCGGGCGGCCTGGACGATCAGCCTTGCCGTGACGGCGTCGCTCTCCAGGACGACACCGCCCGGGCCGGCGGCGAGGCCGGCGGCCAGCCGGTAGCGGTCGTCCCGGACGGCGGCGACGACGGGTGGTCGGTTCTCCACCCCGGCCAGGGCCGCGCGCAGCGCCAGCAGCGTCTTGACGACCTCGGCATCGGCGTCCGGCTCGTCACGGGGCAGGACCAGCACGACACCGGCCGTCGCCGGACTGGTCAGGGTGAGGACGGCCGGGTCGGTGGTGGGGCCGCTGCGGCAGATCAGCCGCGTCCGCCCGACAGGTCCCACCTTGGTGGCGAGTGCCTCCTCCATCGCGGTCTTGTCGCGGTCGGCCAGCACCGCGACCGCCGCGCGCCGCTGGTTGGCGTTGGCGGCCACCAGCTCGCCGACCACCGTGAACACCTGCTCCGACCAGCCCAGGACCACGACATGCCCTTGTTCGAGCACGGTCGACCGGCCGCGCCGCAAGGCGGTGAGCCGCTCCGTGAGCGCCGTCGTGATCAGGCCGACCAGGGTCGAGACGTACAGCAGCGCCACCAGGGCGAGCAGCACCGACATCGTCACGCGCAGCGGCGTGCCGGTCGCCCCGCCCAGGCGCAGGGTCTCCCCGGTGAGACGCCACACCTGTACCAGCCGGCCCGGCAGGGACTGCGGAGCGTGCGGGTCGGTCCACACCACAACGGCGCTGGCCGGGACGACGACGGTCAGACACAGCAGTGCCATCCAGCCGACCAGGGCCGAGGCACCGCGGGTCAGCGTGCTGTCGAACCAGTAACGGGCCCGGTCGCCCAACGGAGTGCGCCGTTGCGCCACCCTTCCCCCTTCGTCGTACCCGGCTCCCGTGCGGCCGGTCGGCGCCGTGTGCGCGGTGCGCCGGGCGGGACGGCGGGAGAGCAAGGTCGTGGATACGCAGTCGCAGTGTGGAGGCTCGCTCAAGGCGGCGGACGCGGTTCGCCGCGCTTTCATCCCTTCGGGTTCGCCGGGCACGTGGTGGGCGGCGGATCCGCTGCGCCGGGAGGGTTTTGCCCCTGATTCGCTCCTTAGGGGCAACGACCGGGCGAACGGCGGCGGCCCGTCGCGGCCGCCGTTACAAAGATCGACATGACTGATGATCACGCGGTGGTGCGCTCTGACGGTGGTTTCTCCCGGCGGGAGTTCGCGGCGGTGGCCGGCACGGCCACGGTGGCGACGGCCCTGGCCGGCGGTACCGCCACGGCCCTGCCCGCGCCGGCCGCGCCGCTCGCCCCGGCCGCTCCCGGCGGCAGCCGCGGCGCCGACTCCGACCGGTGCCTCGCCGTCGCCCGTGCCCTGCTCGTGCTGGATTCCGACGACCGCCCCCTCGTTCCGCGCTACGTGCGCGTCCTGAAAGACGGACTGCCGGCGCGGCGGACCCGTCCCAAGGACGTCCTCGTCATCGGCGCCGGTCCGTCCGGGCTGGTGGCCGCCTGGCTGCTGAAGGAGGCGGGGCACCGGGTCACGGTCCTGGAGGCCAACGGCAACCGGGCCGGCGGCCGCATCAAGACCTTCCGCAAGGGCGGCCACGAAGGCGCCGGGCAGCCCTTCGCGGATCCCCGCCAGTACGCCGAGGCGGGTGCGATGCGCATCCCCGGCAGCCATCCGCTGGTGATGGAACTCATCGACCGGTTCGACCTGAAGAAGCGGCGCTTCCACTACGTCGACGTCGACGGGGAGGGCCGTCCCGCCGCGCGCACCTGGATCCACGTCAACGGCATCCGCGTGCGGCGCGCCGACTACGCCCGCTCCCCCCGGCGCGTGAACCGGTCCTTCGGTGTCCCGAAGGCCCACTGGGACACCCCCGCCGCTGCGATCCTGCGTGCCGCGCTGGATCCCGTGCGCGACGAGTTCAGCTACGTCGGCCGGGACGGCAAGCGGGTCGACAAACCGCTGCCGGAGCGGCTGCGGGGCTGGGCGCGGGTGGTGAAGCGGTTCGGCGACTGGTCGATGTTCCGCTTCCTCACCGAGCACGCGGGGCTCGACGAGCGGACCGTCGACCTGATCGGCACCCTGGAGAACCTCACCTCACGTCTCCCGCTGTCCTTCATCCACAGCTTCATCGGCTCCTCCCTCATCAGCCCCGACACGCCCTTCTACGAGCTGGAGGGCGGCACGGCCGTGCTGCCGGACGCCCTGCTCGAACGCGTACGCAAGGAGGTGCGGTTCGACCGCCGGGTGACGCGCATCCAGTACCACCACCCCGACCGGCCGTCCGCGGACGGCGGGCACGTGCGGAGCAAGGGCCCGCACGTGTGGGTGGACACCGTGTCCGAGGGGCGCGACGGCCCGGTCGTGCGTGAGCAGTTCACGGCCGACGTCGCCGTGGTGACGGTGCCGTTCTCCGGGCTGCGCCATGTGCAGATCGACCCGCCGCTGTCCTACCGCAAGCGCCGCGCGGTCTGCGAGCTGCACTACGACAGCGCGACCAAGGTGCTGCTCGAGTTCAGCCGCCGCTGGTGGGAGTTCGACGAGGACGACTGGAAGCGCGAGCTGAAGGCCGTCGACCCGAACCTGTACGACGCCTACCGCACCGGCAAGGCCCCCGCGGACGGCAGCCTGCTCGGCGCGCACCCCTCGGTGCCCGGCGGGCACATCACGCAGGCCCAGCGCACCCACTACGCCGCGAACCGCGCGATCGGCCGCGACCAGCCGGAGGCCGCCGGTGTCGTGGGCGGCGGCTCGGTGTCGGACAACGCCAACCGCTTCATGTTCAACCCGTCCCACCCGGTCCCGGGCAGTGCGGGGGGTGTGGTCCTGGCGTCCTACAGCTGGGCCGACGACGCCCTGCGCTGGGACTCCCTGGACGACGAGGCGCGGTATCCGCACGCGCTGTGCGGTCTGCAACAGGTCTACGGCCGGCGCATCGAAGTGTTCTACACCGGCGCCGGACGGACCCAGAGCTGGCTGCGCGACCCGTACGCCTACGGGGAGGCGTCGGTGCTGCTGCCCGGGCAGCACACGGAGCTGTTGCCCGTCATCGCCGGGCGTGAGGGGCCGCTGCACTTCGCCGGGGACCACACGTCCGTCAAACCGGCGTGGATCGAGGGCGCGTTGGAGTCGGCCGTGCGGGCCGCCCTGGAGGTCCACACGGATCAGTGACCGAGGACCGAGGGGCCCCGGCGCGCACGCGCCGGGGCCCCTGTGCGTCCGGCCCCCGCCTGGCGGCGCTTCCTGCGACCGCAATGACCAAAACCTCCGTTGCTTCCGGAAGGCAGACAGCCTGCCGGAGCCCGGGCACCATGTGGCCCACGTCACCCTCCCCCACAGGGCGTATCCCTACCCGCATCGACGTACCGACAGGTGGTGGCACTCGTGCGCCTGCGCACCCCCCTCGCCCTGCTCGGGGCCGCCGTGCTCGTGCTCGTCGGACCGCCGCTGCTGACCACCGGCAGCGGCTCCGAGACCGGCACACAGATCCCGGGCCTGCGTTTCATGGTCCCCAACACGCCCGGCGGCGGCTACGACATCACGGCCCGCACGGCCGCGAAGAATGCCGAGGACGCCGGACTCACCCACAACATCGAGGTGTTCAACCTGCCCGGCGCCGGCGGCACGGTGGGTCTGAGCCGGCTGGTGAGCGAACACGGCAACGGCAAGCTCGCCATGTCCATGGGCCTCGGAGTCGTGGGCGCCGTCCGTTCCAACGACGCGCCGAAGACGCTCGGCGACACCACGCCGATCGCCCGGCTCACCGAGGAGCAGGATGTGGTCGTCGTGGCGAAGGACTCGCCGTACAAGACGATCGACGACCTGATCGGCGCCTGGAAGGAGAACCCCGGCAAGCTGCCGGTGGGCGGCGGCTCGTCGCCCGGCGGGCCCGACCACCTCGCGCCGATGCTGATGGCCCGCGCCGCCGGGATCCCTCCCAAGCAGGTCAACTACATCCCCTTCGACGGCGGCGGCGAACTGCTCGCCTCGATCCTCGGCAACAAGGTCGCCTTCGGGGTCTCCGGGGTCGGCGAGTACCTGGACCAGATCAAGGCGGGCGAGCTGCGCCTGCTCGCCGTCACCGGCCCGAAGCGCGTCGACGGGCTCGACGCTCCCACGCTGAAGGAGGCGGGCTACGACGTGAACTTCACCAACTGGCGCGGCATCGTCGCCCCGCCCGGCCTGAACGACGGGGAGCGCGACAAGCTCGTGAGGCTCGTCGAGGAGCTCCACGACTCGGACGAGTGGCGCACGTCGCTGGAGCAGAACGGGTGGGACGACGCCTTCCTCACCGGTGAGAAGTTCGGCGCGTTCCTCGACGCCGAGGACAAGCGCGTGGTTTCGGTGCTGAAGGAGCTGGGACTGTGACGACGCAGACCGACATTCCCCCCGCCGAGACCGGCGGCGCACGGCACTCGTGGCTGCGGGAGCACTCCGAACTCGGCGTGTGCGCCCTGCTGCTGGCCCTGGGCGTCCTCGTCCTGACCGACGCGCTCACCATGGACGTCGACATCGCCCAGCGCGGCCCGGTCGGCCCGAAGACCGTGCCGATCGTGGTCGGCGCCGGCCTGCTGGTCATCGCCGCCCTGCTCGCCCTGGACGTGCTGCGGGGCGGCCGGGGCCAGGCCGAGGGCGGTGAGGACATCGACCTGTCCGAGCCCGCCGACTGGCGCACCGTGCTGCTGCTCGCCGGGGTGTTCCTCGGCGCGGCCGTGCTGATCGAACCGCTCGGCTTCCCCATCGCGGGCGCCCTGCTCTTCTGGGGTGCGGCCTACGCGCTGGGCAGCCGCAGGATCGACCGCGACCCGATCATCGCGGCCGGGCTCTCCCTCGTCACCTACACCGTCTTCAACAACCTGCTCGGAGTGCCCCTGCCCGGCGGTCCGCTGATGGGAGTGCTGTGACATGGATGCCTTCAACTCCCTTCTGGACGGCTTCGGTACGGCCCTCACCCCGGTCAACCTCCTGTGGGCCGTCATCGGTGTGCTGCTCGGCACGGCGATCGGCGTGCTGCCGGGCATCGGCCCGGCGATGGCGGTCGCGCTGCTGCTGCCGGTGACGTACGGGCTCGACCCGATCGGCGCGTTCATCATGTTCGCCGGCATCTACTACGGCGCGATGTTCGGCGGCTCGACCACCTCCATCCTGCTCAACACGCCCGGGGAGAGCGCGGCGGTGGTGGCGGCCATGGAGGGCAACCCCATGGCCAAGTCCGGGCGCGGGGCCCAGGCCCTGGCGGCGGCCGCCGTCGGGCACTTCGCGGGCGGCCTGATCGGCACGCTGCTGCTGGTGGCGCTCGCGCCGACGGTCGCGAAGCTGGCCGTGGACATCGGCGCGCCGGACTACTTCGCCATCATGGTGCTGGCGTTCATCGCGGTGACGTCGGTGCTGGGCTCGTCCCGCATCCGGGGGCTCGCCTCCCTCCTGATCGGCCTCACCCTGGGGCTGGTGGGCCTGGACCAGATGACCGGCCAGCAACGCCTGACGTTCGGTTCGCTGCAACTGGCCGACGGCATCGACGTGGTGATCGTCGCGGTCGGTCTCTTCGCGATCGGCGAGGCCCTGTGGGTGGCGGCGCACCTGCGGCGCAGACCGCCGGAGCCGATCCCGGTGGGGCGTCCCTGGCTCGGACGCGACGACGTGAACCGGACCTGGAAGTCATGGCTGCGCGGCCCGTTCATCGGCTTCCCGTTCGGCGCGATCCCGGCCGGCGGCGCGGAGATCCCGACCTTCCTGTCGTACGTGACGGAGAAGCGTCTGTCGAAGCACAAGGACGAGTGGGGCAAGGGTGCCATCGAGGGCGTCGCGGGCCCGGAGTCGGCGGCGTCGGCCTCGGCGGCGGGCACCCTGGTGTCGATGCTGACCCTGGGCCTGCCGACCACGGCGGTCGCGGCCGTGATGCTGGCCGCGTTCCAGCAGTACGGCATCCAGCCCGGCCCGCTCCTGTTCGAGCGCGAACCCGACCTGGTGTGGGGCCTGATCGCCTCGCTCTTCGTCGGCATGGTGCTGCTGCTCGCGCTGAACCTGCCGCTGGCGCCGGTGTGGGCGAAGCTGCTGCGCATCCCCCGGCCCTACCTGTACGCGGGGATCATGTTCTTCGCCGCGGTCGGCGCCTACGCGGTCGGCGGTGAGGTGATCGACCTGGTGATCCTGCTGATCATCGGCCTGATCGGCTTCGGGATGCGCCGCTACGGGCTGCCCGTGCTGCCCGCCGTGATCGGTGTGATCCTCGGCCCGAACGCCGAGCAGCAGTTGCGGCGCGCCCTGCAGATCAGCGACGGCAGTGTGACGGGGCTGGTCAACACGCCGTTCGCGGTGACCGTGTACGTGGTGATCGTGCTGCTGCTGGTGTGGCCGTTGCTGAAGAAGGCGGTGACGCGGGGCCGCGCCGAGGCGGCCTGACCCGGTCAACGCGGCACCCGCTCCCGGGTGCCGTCCGGGAAGCGGATCTCCACCCCACCGGACCCGGCGACCCGTACGCGCGTTCCTGAACCTCGCGCGTACGGGTCGCCGTTCGTCGTCCGGCCGCCGCTCGTCTCCGGGCCGCCGTCTCCCTCCAGGCCGCCGTTCACCGCCAAATCGGCGTGGTGGCCGGAGGCGTCGGCGCCGACCGCGTGGACCACCGCCGCCCCGGCGTCCCGCCACCCGTGCACTCCGACGATCGTGCCGGTCAACCCGTCCGCGCGGTGTAGGCGCACTTCCCACGGGCCGTGTTCCGGCCAACGGGCGGGCGTTCTCCCACGGCACGTCGGCGCGCCGCCGAAACTCCCTTGCGAGGCCGTCCGGGAGCGCGGTACCCAGCATCGGGACGACAAGGAGCACAGGATGACGACCCGTCTGGGATCTTTGAACGAGTTCTGCTGGATGGACATCAAGACCCGCGACCCGGCCGGTACCGCCGCCCTCCTGTCCAGGACGCTGGGCTGGCGCTTCGCCGTGGACGAGAAGGACTGGCGCAAGGCCACCAGGGTCTCCGTCGAAGGCTGTCCGATCGGCGGCGTCAGCGACTTGGCGAACCCGGTCTACCCGTCGGGAACGCCCGCCCACGTCGCCTATTACCTCGCGGTCGACGACGTCGATCGCCGTACCGCAGCGGCGACGGCCCAAGGCGCTCGCCTTGTCGTTCCGCCTTTCGACGCGGGCGATCAGGGCCGCATCGCGACACTGATCGACCCGGTGGGTGCCGCCTTCTCCCTTTGGCAGCGGCACCAATTCCCCGGCTGGAGGTTCCCGCCCCGCCTTGCGGGTTCTCCGCACCGCATGGTCCTGATCTGCGATCAGCCCGACCAAGCCCGGCACTTCTACGAGGAGACCACCGGAACCTCCCTGACATGCGCCGACTTCATCACCGCGGGGGGCGCCGGGGCATCCGGCCCACGGTGGGAACTCGTGGTCGCCGTCGACGATCCGGGCAGCGTCGTCCGCGCACACGACGACGGCCGGGCTTCGGTGACCTGGCCCGAGGAGACCGGTGGCCGCCTGGGGCGGTGGAGCAGCCCGGAGGGACTGTCCTTCCTGGTGCGCCCCCGGGAGCAGTGACTCGATCACCGGCCGCACCTGCGAGGGGTCCGCTGTCGGCAAACCCCTTCGGATTCCCCGGGCCGCTCCATGAACACCGCACCTCTTGACGCGTCAGTGACAAGGATGGCTTGATGAGGTGGGAGCGCTCCCACCTCATCAAGGGAAGGGACCACCATGCACAGAACCCCCCACTCGGCCCCGTACTTACCCGTCATGCCGGTGCTCGGCCTGCTGGCCGCCCTGCTCCTCCCCCTCGGCATGACGTTCGCCCCGGGTGCGCTGGCCGCGTCCACGGCGGACCCCGTGCGCGTCATGCCGCTCGGCGACTCGATCACCGGTTCGCCGGGCTGCTGGCGGGCCGTGCTGTGGAACCGGCTCGTCAACGGCGGGTACGAGGACGTCGACTTCGTCGGCACCCTCCCCCCGCAGGGCTGCGGACAGGCGCACGACGGGGACAACGAGGGGCACGGCGGCGAACTGGTCACCAACGTCGCCGACCAGAACCTGCTGCCCGGCAGGCTGGCCTCCACCCGCCCGGACATCGTTGTCATGCACTTCGGCACGAACGACGTGTGGAGCAGCATCGCCCCCGACCGTATCCTCGCCGCCTACACCAGGCTCGTGACGCAGATGAGGGCCTCCAACCCGGACATGCGGATTCTCGTCGCACAGCTCATCCCCATGAACCCGAGCAGTTGCGCCGGCTGCGCGCAGCGGGTCGTCGACTTCAACGCGCGGATCCCCGGCTGGGCCCGGGCTACCGGCACCGAGCGCTCCCCCGTCACCGTGGTCGACCAGTGGACCGGATTCAGCACGGCCGCCGACACCTACGACGGCGTGCACCCCAACGCCTCCGGCGACGACAAGATCGCCGCCCGCTGGTTCCCGGCCCTGTCGGCGGTGCTCGACGCCGGCGTCCCGCAGGACCCGGGTGATCCGGGTGACCCGGGCGAGGACCCCGCGGCCTGCACCGCGCGTTTCCGGGCCGTCTCCTCCTGGCAGGGCGGCTACCAGGGCGAGGTGACGGTGACGAACACGTCGGCCTCCGCCGTCCGCGGCTGGGCCGCGACCGTCGTACCGGCGAACGGAGCGCGTCTCACCCAGCTCTGGAACGGCAGCCTCTCCACGGCCGCCGACGGTACGGCCACCGTCCGGAACGCGACGTGGAACGGCACCCTCGCTCCCGGCGCGAGCGCCACCTTCGGCTTCGTCGCCACCACCCCGGCAACGGCCGGCACCCCGGCGGCGAACGTCACCTGCACGGGGACGGCACCGGCCGCATGACAGCCACGCCGGACCGGACACCCCCGGCGACGGACCTCTCCCACCGAGCCCGACGGCAGGAACGTTCAGCACGGCAGCACGACCGCGACAGCACGACCGCGCGACCGGCAAGGTGCCCCGACCGACCCCCACCGATGGAGCCGTCATGAGACCCCGCCTCACCCTCACCCTCACCCTCACCCCTCCACGCCTGGCCACCGTGGCCGCCACCCTGCTCGCCCTCTTCCTGTCCTTCCTCGTCCTCACCCCGCCGGCCCAGGCCGCCCCCACCGGCTTCCGGGTGCAGAACGGCCGGCTGCTGGAGGCCGGCGGGAACGACTTCGTGATGCGGGGCGTCAACCACGCGCACACCTGGTATCCGGACCGGATCAGTTCCCTCGCCCACATCAAGGCCAAGGGCGCCAACACCGTGCGCGTGGTCCTCTCCAACGGTGACCGCTGGACCCGCAACGACGCCGCCGACGTGACGAACGTGATCTCCCAGTGCAAGCAGAACCGGCTGATCTGCGTCCTGGAGGTGCACGACACCACGGGCTACGGCGAGCAGAGCGGAGCGACCACACTCTCCCGCGCGGCCGACTACTGGATCAGCGTGCAGAGCGCCCTGGCCGGCCAGGAGGACTACGTCATCGTCAACATCGGCAACGAGCCGTTCGGCAACATCAACTACACGGCGTGGACGGCCGACACCAAAGCCGCGATCCAGAAGCTCCGCAGCGCCGGGTTCGACCACACGATCATGGTCGACGCGCCCAACTGGGGCCAGGACTGGGCGTTCACGATGCGCGACAACGCCGCCTCGGTCTTCGCCGCCGACCCCGACGCCAACACGGTCTTCTCGATCCACATGTACGGCGTCTTCGACACCGCCGCCGAGATCACCGACTACCTGAACCGCTTCGTCACCGCCGAACTGCCCATCGTCATCGGCGAGTTCGGCCACGACCACTCGGACGGCAACCCCGACGAGGACTCCATCCTGGCCGTCGCCCAGCAGCTCCGCCTCGGCTACCTCGGCTGGTCGTGGAGCGGCAACGGCGGCGGGGTCGAGTACCTGGACATGGTCACGAACTTCGACCCGGACCAGCTGACCAGCTGGGGCCGGCGGCTCTTCAACGGCGCGAACGGCATCGCCGCCACCGCCGAGGAGGCCGCGATCTACTCCGGCAACGGCGGCGACACCACTCCCCCGACCGCTCCCGGCACTCCGACCGCCTCGGGAGTGACCTCCTCGTCGGCCACCCTGACCTGGGCCGCCGCCTCCGACGCGACCGGCGTCACCGGCTACGACATCGTCCGGATCAGCGGCGGCACCGAGACGGCCGTCACCAGCAGCACCCGGACCACCGCCACCCTCACCGGCCTGTCCCCCGCGGCCTCCCACACCTTCGCCGTCTACGCCCGCGACGCCGCCGGCAACCGCTCGCCCCGCTCCGGCACGGTGACGGTCACGACGACCTCCGGCGGCTCACCGTCGGCCTGCGGTGTCGGCTACCGGGTGACGGGCAGCTGGCAGGGCGGTTTCCAGGGCGAGATCGTCCTCCGCAACACCGGCACGTCGGCGATCAAGGGCTGGACGCTGCGCTGGACCTTCCCGGACAGCCAGCGCATCACCAACCTGTGGGGCGGCACGGTGACCCAGAGCGGTTCCGAGGTGAGCGTCGCGGCCGCCTCGTACACCGCGACGATCCCCGCGTCGGGCTCGGTCGCCCTCGGCTTCACGGCCACGCGGTCGGCCGCGAACCCCAGCCCGACGGCCTTCACGCTCAACGGCGCGGACTGCTCCCTGAGCTGACCGCGCCCTCGCACGACGGCGCCGCCGCGCATCCCGGGCCCGGCGGCACCGCCGTCGCTGTGATCCGCGCTACACCGCACGGGAAAGCGGTTTACGTCGTTCCGCAGTGGTCAGGCGGCGGGGATGTCGCACCGGCACCCCACCGCCGCACCCCCGGCACCCCGCGCAGGCACCCGTCCGGGTCGCCCGAACCCCGCGCGGGAGGCGTGATGAGCGAGGACACCCTGCGCATGCGCGCGGTCACGACCGGCGGGAACGAACAGAGAGCCGCACAGCCCGTGCCGGAACCGGCCGGCCGGCGGGACGCCTTCTTCGACAACGCCAAGTACCTGGCGATCGTGCTGGTGGCGATCGGGCACGCCTGGGAGCCGCTGCGGGACGGCAGCCGGGCGGCCGGCGCGCTCTACATGGTGGTGTACGCCTTCCACATGCCGGCCTTCATCGTCATCTCCGGCTACTTCTCGCGCTCCTTCGATGCGAGCCCCGGCCGGATCAGGCGCCTGGTCACCGGGCTCGCCGTGCCGTACGTCGTCTTCGAGACGGCGTACACCCTGTTCACCCGGTGGACCGACCAGGAGCCCGGCCGGCCGGTCAGTCTGCTGGACCCCCTCTATCTGACCTGGTTCCTGGCGGCCCTGTTCATCTGGCGGCTGACCACCCCGATCTGGCAGCGCGTGCGGTGGCCGCTGCCGACCGCCCTCGTCGTCGCGATGCTGGCGACGCTCTCGCCGTCCATCGGCAACGACCTCGATCTGCAGCGCACGCTGCAGTTCCTGCCGTACTTCGTCCTCGGTCTGCTGCTGCGGCCCGAGCACTTCCACCTGGTGCGGCGCCGCGCGGCGCGGATCCTGGCCGTGCCGGTCTTCGCCGGTGCGCTCGCGGTGGCCTACTGGGCGGTGCCGCGGATGAGCGGCGCCTGGTTCTACCACCGCGACAGCGCCGAGGAGCTCGCGGCTCCCTCCTGGTACGGGCCCGTCATGACGCTGGCGACCTTCGGCTGCTCACTGGTCCTGGTCGCCTGCTTCCTCGCCTGGGTGCCCGGCCGCCGCACCTGGTTCACCGCGCTGGGCGCGGGCACGCTCTACGGCTACCTGCTGCACGGCTTCGTCGCGCAGGGGTCCAAGTTCTGGGGCTGGTACGAGCCGGCGTGGGTGCACCGGCCCCTGGGCGAGATCCTCGTGACGGTCGCCGCGGCGGTGCTCGTGACGGTCCTCTGCACCCCGCCCGTGCGGCGGGCGTTCCGCTGGGTGATGGAGCCCGAGATGGCGTGGGCGTTCCGCCGGAACGCGGGCGATCAGGCACGGGACCGGAACGCCGTACGGGCGTGAGCGGACCCTCTCACGGCTCCTGACCGAGCCGGATCAGCAGCACCCCGGGCGTGCGCGGCACGGACACGGTCAGCCCCTCCCCGTCCCAGACGGCCCCGCCCGCGTCCGCCGACGACGGGTGCAGGACGTCCACCCGGACGTCCCTGCCGGACAGGTGCCGGACGGGGATGCGCAGTCGCGCCGGTCCGCCCCGCCGCCAGACCGACAGATACGCCGTGCCGTCACCGGGGACCCGCAGTCCCAGGGCCAGCCACTCGTCCGTCCAGCCGGGCAGGCCCAGCGGCCAGAACGGCAGGGCCCGGGCGAGGTCGCCGCGGATCGACTTGTAGACGACGACGGCGTCCCGGACGAGGGCGCGCTGGTGGTCCGCCATGCGGTCCAGGTGACCGGAGAGGTGGATGCGGCCGAGGAGGGCCCCGCCGAGGGTCCAGGTGATCAGGTCGTCGTCGTGGTCGGGTTGCGGGTAGGCCCAGACGGCGCCCTGCTCGGGCGGGACTGCGGTGGGCGCCGAGACGGCGATGGGCGGGTAGCTCAGCGGGTCCTGCTGGTCGCTGGTGGACTGGAGCTGGGCGACGGCGAGGGTGGCGCCGTCCATGCGCATGCCGCCGGAGGCGCAGTTCTCCACGACGAGGCCGGGGTGGCGGTCCAGGACTCCGGAGAGCCAGTCCAGGTAGGCCCGGGCGTGCCCGAGCAGGCCCGCTCCCGGTGCGAGGTCGCCGGGAGCCTGGGTGCCGGGGTCGACGACGATGTTGTAGTCCAGCTTGAGGTAGCCCACGCCCCAGTCACCGGCGATCCGGTCGACGGTCCTGTCGAGGTGGGCACGGGCGGCCGGGTGCCGCAGGTCCAGCTGGTGGCGGCCCTGCTCGGTGAGGCGTACGCCGTCGCGCTGGAAGAACGCCTCGGGCGGCAGCTCGGCCACGACGGGGCTGCGCACCCCGACGACCTCCGGCTCCAGCCACAGCCCGGGCACCATGCCGCGCTCCCGGATCCGGTCCAGGACGGCCCGGATGCCGCCGCCGGGGAAGCGGCGCGGCGAGGGCTGCCACGCGCCGACGCTGTCCCACCAGCCGCGGGTGTCGTCGTCGTACCAGCCGGAGTCGATGCAGAAGTACTCGGCGCCCGCGTCGGCCGCGGCGTCGATGAGCGGCAGCAGCTTGGCCGTGGTCGGGTCGCCCATGAGGGTGTTCATGTAGTCGTTGAAGACGACGGGGAGGGCGGTGTGGTCGGGGTGCGGGCGGCGGATAGCCCGGCGGTAGGAGGTGAGGGCGCCGAGGGCGGTGTCGAGATCCGGGCCGAGGGCCAGGGCACCGGGGACGGTGGTGAACTCCTCGCCCGGTTCGAGACGGGTCCGCCACTGGTGCTCCGCGTCCGTGGGGCCGTTGAGCGCCAGGTAGGTGCCGTGCGCGCGTTCGCCGAGGTCCCAGCGCCAGCCGGCCGGGGACTCGACCTGCCAGGCCCAGGCCCGGCCGCTGCCCCGCTCGGTCAGCGCGCCCATGGCCAGATGGCCGTCGGTGGGCCAGCTGCCGCGCCCGGTGAGGCCGAGGGCGGCCCGGCTGTCGTGCTCGTGGACGTCCGCGTTGATGTCGGCGACGGACGCGCGCAGGGGCTCGGCGTACCAACGGCACTCGGCGAGCCAGTCGTTGCGGGCCCGGTGGACGTCGAGGGCGTCGGGGGCGGGCAGGCCGCCGAGCAGGAGGCTGCTGACGGACTGGACGACCAGGGGCGCACGGCCGTCGTTGCGGAGCCGGACGCGGGAGCGCAGGACGGGCAGGCCGGTGGGTGAGGTGAGTTCGGCAAAGGCCGTCAACCCGGTTGCCGGGTCGTGGAGTTCCGCCGTCAGCCACTCCCAGCCGTCGCGACTGCCGGTCAGGTGGTTCCGGTAGGCGAGCCGCGCGCCGAAGGCCGTGCCGGTGAAGCGGGGGCCGGACCAGCCGCTGCCGTGGCCGAGGGCGGTGAGCTCCACCAGCGGGAGCGCGCACTGCGGGGCAGCTTCGCGGTCGTCGCCGGGGTGCGCCAGCCGGACAAGGCGCAAGGCCCCGTCGGCGGCGACGGCGAACCGGGCGGCGAGCGTCTCGTGCCCCCAAGTGAACTCGCCGCGCCGCTGGTCGGAGGCGGTGCGCGCCGCATTCGCCGTGCCGGTCAAGGTGCTCCCCCTCCTGACCCCGACCCGTTGCCGGCGAGCGGAGGTCCGCGTGAATCCCTCGTTACGGTCTCTTGACGACCCAAGTGTGACCGGTCACAATCCTCGCATGAATGTGACCGGTCACACAAGGCGCCCGGCGAGCATCAGGGACGTCGCCACGGCCGCCGGGGTCTCGTACCAGACGGTCTCGCGGGTCATCAACGGCCATCCCAGCGTCCGGCCCGCCACCCGCGAGCGGGTGCTGGCCGCCATCGAGGAACTGGGCTTCCGGCGCAACGCCACCGCCCTCGCCCTGGCCAGCGGACGCACCCGCACCGTGACCGTGCTCACCGCGAACACCACCCACTACGGTTACGCCTCGATCCTCCAGGGCATCGAGGAGTCAGCCCGGGCCGCGTCCTACGCGGTCGGGATCGGCGTGCTGGAATCCGCCGATGACGCGGCCGTCGCCGCCGAAGTGCAGCGCGCGACGGACGCCGGCGGCGGAATCGTCGTGATCGCCTACGATCCGGCCGGAGTGCGGGCGCTGGGCGCGGTGCCCGACGGGCTGCCGGTGGTGGGCGTGGTCGAGACCCCGGCGAGCCCGCCCGGCGGCGAGAGCCCCTGGGTGTGGACCGACGACCGCGAGGCCGCCTACCAGGCGACCCGGCATCTGCTCTCCCTCGGCCACGGGACCGTGCACTACGTCGCCATCCCCTCCAGCACGCGCCGCACCAGCGCCCGCACCAGCGGCTGGCGGCGGGCGCTCAGGGAGGCGGGCGCCCCGGAACCCCGCCCGGTACAGAGCAGTTGGGGACCTGCGGGTGGTCACGCGGCGGCGCTGAAGCTGGCGGCGGACCCGTCCGTCACCGCGATCCTGTGCGGCAACGACGACCTCGCGCTCGGTGTGCTGCGCGCCCTGCACGAGACGGGCCGCGCGGTGCCGGGCGAGGTCAGCGTGACCGGGTTCGACGACGCCCCGCACTCCGCCTTCCTCACCCCGTCCCTGACGACCGTGCGTCTCGACTTCACCGGCCTCGGCCGGGCCGCGTTCGCCCTGCTGCACGGGGCGCTGGAGGAGTCCGCGCCGGTCGCGCCGCATCCCGTGTCCGTACCGGAACTGGTGGTGCGGGAGAGCTCGGGTCCTCCGTCCTCCGCCCACTGAACAGCACTGGTGAGCACCGCAGTTGTGAGTCCCGCTTCCTGAACCGAACCGTCCGCTCGGAAAGGCACGAGATGCACAGAAGAGTTCTCCCCGCCCTGGCGTTGATATGTGCCGCGGGACTGGCCGCCACCGCGTGCAGTGACCCGACGGCCGGGGACGCCGGTTCGGACGGCGCCGAGCGGACGGCGGTGAACCCGACCGCTCGGCTGGACGGCGTGAAGCTGACCATGTGGACCGCGCAGAACACGGTCGACGCGCCCAAGCAGGTCATCGAGGCCTTCGAGAAGGCCACCGGAGCCGAGGTCGACACCCAGGCGATCCCGGACCTCTACGAGCAGAACGTGCCGACGAAACTGGCCTCCGGCGACCGCCCCGACCTGATGTTCTGGCAGCCGTCCATCTCCACCCTCCCGTTCGTCCAGCCGCGGCAGAACCTCCTCACGCTCGACGGCGAGCCGTGGGTCTCCGAGCTCGGCGACACGGAGAAGTCCCTCGGTGTCATCGACGGCAAGCGCTACGCGGCGATCGTGACCAGCCCGGCCATGCTCGGCGTCTACTACAACAAGGACGTCTTCCGGCGGGCGGGCATCACCGGGAAGGACTTCCCCCGGTCCTACGACGAGCTGCTCGCCCTCGGCCACCGGGTCGCCGACCAGACCGACGCGGCCGCCTTCTACGAGGCCGGCGGCGACAAGTGGCCGCTCCAGTGGCAGATGCAGGTCCAGCTCACCGATCTGGACCGGCAGTGGTGGGCGGACCTCAACGCCGGCAAGAAGAAGTGGACCGACCCGGTCGTGGTCGGCGCGGTCAAGAAGTACAAGGACAAGCTGCTCGACGCCGGGCTCGCGCAGAAGAACTACCGCACGGGGACGTTCACCGGGCAGGCCGACGCCCTGTGGAAGGGCGAGGCCGGCATGGTCCTCAACGTCACGTCTTTCCAGAGCCAGTTGCAGGCCAAGTACTCCACCGCCGAGATCGACAAGAGGATCGGCTGGTTCCCGGTCGCCAACTCCTCGGCGACCGGCCTGTACTCCCCCGACCAGACCAACGGGGTCGTCGCCTTCAAGACGGGTGACGAGAAGCGGCAGAACGCAGCCCGGCAGTTCCTCGCCTTCTGGCTGGGGCCGGACTACCCGGACTACATCGAGGCGATGAAGATCCCGTCCGTACAGCCGTCCGTGCCCACCCCCGGCGGGCTGCCCGAGACGTCCAAGGCCCAGGTCGCGGCCCTGCCGAAGGCCATCGGCGTGTTCCAGGCCAAGGCCATCGTCGCGCCCGACACCCACCTGTACCTGGCCGACATGATCTTCGGCAAGAAGAGCCCGCAGCAGGTCGCGCAGGCGATCCAGGACCAGTTCGCGCAGGTGGCCAAGGCCCAGGGCGCACCCGGGTTCTGACGATGGCGAACACGGTCGTACGGACCCGCAAGCAGCCATCGGCGGCCGGGCCGCCGAGGAGCGTGGGGCGGCTCCCGCGCGCCGCGGTGCACCACCCCTGGTGGTTCGCGCTCCCCGCGATCGCCGTCTTCGCGGGGTTCTTCCTGGTGCCCAACCTGCTCAACTTCTACTACCCGTTCACCGATTGGTCGTCGTATCACGCGGACATCGCCTTCACGGGGCTGGACAACTTCCGGACCATCGCCGACGACGGCTCGCTGCTGCGCGCGATCCGCACGACGCTGGTGTACGCGCTGCTGGCGGCGCT
Organism: Streptomyces sp. SID5643; assembly: GCF_009872555.1. NCBI lineage: Bacteria > Bacillati > Actinomycetota > Actinomycetes > Kitasatosporales > Streptomycetaceae > Streptomyces > Streptomyces sp. SID5643. The sequence goes on along the minus strand of NZ_WWIC01000216.1, from coordinate 5,490 downwards.
GTTCCAGAACGGTTTCGGGCTCGTGCTGGCGCTGCTGCTGGAGGACGACAGCCGCTTCAACCGGTTCTTTCGGGCGGTCTTCTTCCTGCCGGTGCTGATCTCGGCCCTCGCGACCGGGTACGTCTTCCAGGCGCTCCTCGACCAGGACGGCGCCGTCAACTCCGTGCTGGGCACCGACATTCCGTGGCTGGGCTCGACGACCTGGACGCTGGTGATCGTCACCCTGATCCACGGCTGGAAGTGGATGGGCCTGGCCATGCTGATCTACCTGGCGGGGCTGAAGGGCATTCCGGGCGACATGCTCGAAGCCGCCCGGATCGACGGTGCCGGACCGTGGCGGACGTTCTGGTCGGTGCGTTGGCCGATGCTCGCGCCGGCCGCCACCTTCAACGTCACCACGGCACTGATCGGTTCGATGAACACCTTCGACATCGTGCAGGCCACGACCGGCGGCGGGCCCGCTGCCTCCACGGAGGTCTTCAACATCTACATGTTCCGGATCTTCGGGCAGGGCCTGTACGCGCAGGCCTCCGCGATGAGTCTGGTGCTCTTCCTCGTCGTCGTCGCCGTGGCGATCCCGCTGGTCGTGGGGCTGCGGCGAAGGGAGCAGACGCTATGACCCCCGTGTGGCGCTACGGCCGTCCCGCCCTGGTCCTGCTGCTGGCCGGGCTTGCCGTGGGCGTGCCTCTGTGGCTGGTCGCCGTCACCTCGGCCAAGCCGCAGGCGGAGGCGATCAGACCGAACCTGGACCCGCCCCGGCACTGGCAGCCCGCCGCCAACTACGCGGACGCCCTGGCCGAGGGCGAGATGCTGCGCGGCTTGATCAACTCCCTGTTGGTCGTGGTGCCTTCCGTGATCCTGGTGCTGATCCTGGGTGCTGGTGCCGCCTGGGTCTTCGCGCGGCGGAAGTCAAGGCTGGTGTCGGCGGCGTACGCGGTGTGCATCAGCGGGCTGCTGCTGCCGCCCGCGGTCATCACCCTCGTGATGGAGCTGCGCCAGCTGGGCCTGGCCGGCACCCGGCCCGGCGTGATCGCCGTCTACACCGGCATGTACCTGTCGACGTCGATCTTCTTCATGACCGGCTTCATCCGCGCCCTCCCCGTGGAACTGGAGGAGGCGGCCCGGATGGACGGGGCGACGCCGTCCCGGATCTTCTGGCGGATCGTCCTGCCGCTGCTCCGGCCGGTCATCGCCACGGCGACGATCATGGTGATGCTCTACGCCTGGAGCGACGTCTTCTACGCGTTCTTCGTCCTCGGCGGCGGAGACCGGGCGACCCTGCCGCTCAACCTCTACCAGGTCGCCGGCGCCCAGCTCTACCTCAACAACTGGCACCTCGTCTTCGCCTATGTCGTGGTGATGAGCCTGCCCATGGTCGCCGTGTTCCTCGTCGGCCAGCGAAAGATCGTGTCCGGAATCACCAGTGGAGCCGTCAAGTGACTGGAGGTCCAGCAGCGTGATCACCCCCACCCGCACGAGATCCCGTACCAGAACCGCCCTGATCACAGCACTACTTGGAGCAGCCGCCATGGCAGCCACCCTTCCCGCGTCCGGTTCCGCGGCAGCCGCAGCCGATCCGCAGCGCCTCACCGTCGACCTCGGCGCCTCCGAAGGCCCGGTGATGCTCGGCGCCAACGGCTCCCTCTACGGTCTCAGCGACGACGGGGTGCCGAGCGACGCCGTGATGGAGCCCCTGAAGATCACCAGCATCTCGCAGAAGCCGGAGGGTGGGGCCCAGCACCCCAATGGCGACGCGCTCACGGTCTCGAAGTCGTTCTTCCGCGCCGGCGGCGGCGAGATCAACGTGATGATGCAGGACATCTACGCCAAGTGGCCGTACGAGGACCTCGGCATCGACGACTACCTCCCCAAGGTCGACAAGATCGTCAAGGAGATATCGGCCGATCCGAACAGCGACCGCTTCGTCTACATCCCGTTCAACGAGCCCGACCAGATCTGGTACAGGCTCGACGTCCAGGACCAGGCCCAGTACGAGAAGAACCGCGACCGGTTCTTCAAGGACTGGAAGACGGTGTACCAGCGGATTCGCGCGATCGACCCGGACGCGCGCATCGCCGGACCCAACGAAGCCGCCTATCACACGCGTCTGCTGAAGGACTTCCTCGCCTTCACCAAGCGGGAGAACGTCGTCCCCCAGGTGATGACCTGGCACGAGCTCGGCTCCGGCTCCCTGCGCGACTTCCAGGCGCACTACGACGACTACCGCAGGCTGGAGCGCGAGGCGGGCATCGCCCCCCTGAAGATCAACATCGACGAGTACGCCAACCGCCGCGACCTGTCCGTGCCCGGGCAGCTCGTGCAGTGGGTGTCGATGTTCGAGCGCAACAAGGTGTTCGCCAACATGGCGTACTGGGACGCCGCCGGCAATCTCAGCGGCCATGTGGTGCGCTCCAACATCCCCAACGGCGGCTGGTGGCTGTTCCGCTGGTACGCGGGCCTGACCGGGAACACCGTGAAGGTGACGCCGCCGCAGCCGAACACCGTCGACACCCTCCAGGGGCTCGCGTCCCTGGACACCTCCCGCCGCCAGGCCCAGGTGCTGCTCGGAGGTGCGGACGGCGACTCGGACGTGGTCGTGGAGAACGTCCCCCGCCCGGTGTTCGGCCGTACGGTCACCGCGACGGTCGCCGAGGCCTCATGGTCCGGTTACGAGGGACAGCACGCGGCTCCGCGGGTCCTGGCGCGCACCAAGGTGACGGTCGCCGAGGACGGCTCGGTGACGGTCCCGCTGCGCGGCCTGCACAAGATGTCGGCGTACCGCGTCGTCCTCACCCCCGGCGGCTCGGGCACCCCGGCCGCCGCCTCCGTCCCGTGGTCGGCCTCGTACGAGGCCGAGGACGCCGCCATCACGGACGGCAAGGTCTACACCCAGGGCACGGTGAGCAACGCCAACGGCTACGCCGCCTCCGGTACCAAGGACGTCGGTTCCCTCAACCAGCCGGGCAGCAAGGTCGCGTTCACGGTGAACGTGCCGGAGGACGGCGCGTACGACCTCGCGGTCCTGTACGGCAACCAGTCCGGCGGTCCCGCCACACAGAAGCTGAGCGTCGACGGCGCCGACCCGGTGACGGTCACCTACCCCTCGACCGAGAACTGGACCTACCGAGCCAAGAAGGACGTCCGCGTCCGGCTGGAGGCGGGGTCGCACCAGGTGGTGTTGTCCAAGGGGGACGCCGAGGTCACGCTCGACCGGATCGACCTGACGCGCCACACCGGCGCGGCCTCCGCTTCGTACGAGGCCACTCTGGCGGACATCGGCGGCAGGCCGTCGTACGACTACTCGTCCTCGGCCGGTGTGGGCACGGGTGCCCTGGTGCTGCGATCCGGCGACAGGGCCGTCTTCGACGTGTACGCCCCCCGTGACGGCTACTACACGGTGACCCCGCGGACCTCGGCGGCGGTGCGGCTCACCCTGCACGGTGAGAAGGTCACTGCGGCGCCCGGCCACCCACTGCGGCTGTACCTCGTCGCGGGCAACAACCGGGTCGCGATGACGTCGGGCCACGCCGCCGTCCGCTCCCTCGACGTCTCCGGGGACGGCTCGGCGTCCGGCACGCTCTCCTACGAGGGGGCCTCGGCCACGCTCGCGGGTGGTGCGAAGCTCGTGGACAGCCCGCACGCGTCCGCCGGCTCGTCCATCGGATGGCTGGGCAACAGCCCCTCCAGCACCGCCGAGTTCACGGTGACCGCGCCGAGGTCCGGCCGCTACATGCTGGTCGTCCACTACGCCCACAACGACCGCCGGGACAACGGCCACGCCTACAACACGGACATCATGTCCCGTACGGCGGACATCAGGGTCGGGGACGCCGCACCGCGGAAGGTCACGTTCAAGAACACCTGGAGCTGGGACGACTACTGGACGGTCGGCGTCCCGGTCGATCTGGCGAAGGGCGCGAACAAGGTGACGTTCGGCAACACCGCCGCGTGGGCGCCGAACATCGACCGGATCGAGCTGGGCCGGGTCGTGGGCTGAGCGAAGCGATCGCCGACGTCCCGTCAGCGGGCCATGGTGCCGCAGTCCGCCGTGGAGGCGGGCTGCGGCACTGTCGCGCCGAGGGTGATCCCTTTTCGGCCAACCCCGCCACGCGGGACGCGCGGCGCGACCTCGCTCCGCTCGCACCCCCTATACTTCTACATGCTTGTAGAAGTCAGCACACGCACATGAAGGAGTGGACGCCACCATGGTGTTCAAACGACTGCTCGGCGCGCTCGGTGTCGGCGGCCCCACGGTCGACACGGTTCTCGGCCCCGCTCCCGTCCGACCCGGCGGCATGCTCAGCGGGCAGGTCCATCTCGTGGGCGGGAAGACCGACTTCGAGATCGAGCACATCGCCCTTGAGCTGGTGGCGCGGGTGGAGGCCGAGCACGAGGGCGGTGAGAGCGAGGGCGTCGTCGCCTTCGACCGGTTCACCGTCGGCGGCGGCTTCCGGCTCACGGAGGGCGAGCAGCGCAGCGTGCCGTTCAGCGTGGCGGTGCCCTGGGAGACACCGGTCACCGAGCTGCACGGGCAGAGCCTGGGTGTGGTCCTCGGGGTGCGCACCGAGCTGTCGGTGGCGGGCGCGAAGGACAAGGGCGACCTGGACGAGTTGAACGTCTCGCCGCTGCCCGTGCAGGAGGCCGTGCTCGAAGCCCTCGGCGGACTCGGGTTCGGATTCCGGTCGGCCGACCTCGAGTACGGGCGCATCGGCGGCACGGGCCAGCGGCTGCCGTTCTACCAGGAGATCGAACTCCTGCCCTCACCGCAGTGCGCGCAGCAGATCAACGAGATCGAGCTGACGTTCCTGGCGAACCATGGCGGCATGGAGGTGGTACTGGAGGCCGACAAGCGGGGCGGCTTCCTGTCGCCGGGCCGGGACGCCCTCACGCGGTTCACCGTCTCCCACGACGGCGTGGAACAGCAGGACTGGCCCTCGATCGTCGACGGCTGGATGCGGCACCTGGTCGAGCACCGGGCCTCCTACGGCTCCCCCGACCCGTTCCTCCCGGCCGGGCACGGGCACGACGGGCCGCAGCGGGACGGCCACCGCTCGGGCCCGGGCATGGGGACGGCCGTCGCCGCGGGGGCGGCCGGACTGGCCGCCGGTGTCGCCGGCGGCATGGTCGCGGGCGAAGTCGTCGACGAGGTCGGGGACTTCTTCGAGGGTGACGGGGAGGAAGAGGAGGGCTGAGGCAGGGGCGGACAGCGTGCGCTCGACGGAGCCGGTGATCCAGGCACGCAGCTCGTCAACCGAGTCGAGCCGCGCCTCGGCGGCTTCGGGGGGCGGGAACACCCTGGTCTGCCGAGTGCGGCGCCGTGGTGGGTTGTCGCGCAGTTCCCCGCGCCCCTGAGGGCGTGCCGTGCCGCCCACCGGAGCATGCCTCGGCAGCTGCCGAAATGGGATCACCCCTGACTCGCCCCGTGCGGCGCCATGGTGGCTTGTCGCGCAGTTCCCCGCACCCCTGAGGACGCGCCGTGCCGCCGACCGG
>NZ_WWIC01000215.1:0-41686 GCF_009872555.1 Streptomyces sp. SID5643 | reverse complement strand
TGTGGCCCTGTGTGGCCCTGTGTGGCCCTGTGCGGCCGGAATTGGCTTCTACGGGTCTACGCGTCTATGCGGGACCGCGCAGCGCGGGCACTTCGTCGAGCCCGATCCCGAACCGCTCCCGGTAGACCCCGAGCACCTCCTCGTCCGTCTCCAGCTCCCGCACCTCGCGCGTTCCGTCGGCCGCCGTCGCCGTGAGCGTGCACCCGCTGAGCGTGATCCTTCCTCCGTCCTGCGTCACCCGCGAACAGACCAGCGAGCGCGTGAAATGCGACACCGGTGACGTGCTGTGCCACCACGCGCCGGCCACGAAGTCGCCCAGCGCCCGCGGCCGCACCTCCAGCCGGTACTGCGGTGTGCCATCCCGGAACACGTCCAGGTCCGCCGCCTCCACCGTGTCGTGCCCGCCACGCACCCCGGCCGCGTCCGGCTCCGCCTCGACGATCCGGAACGTGCCACCCGGATCCTCCTGTTCTCCCCGGTCCCCGAACGCCAGCGGAAGGTGGCTGTGCGCTCCGAACCCCACATCGGCCAGCCAGTCGCCCCCGTCCACCGTCCGCACCCGCAGCGCGAGATGGTCGTAGGGGATCCCGAGCCGCCCCTCGTCCCCGTACACCCGCGCCGCCAGCAGCGCCACGTCGTACCCCAGCGCGGCGAGCAACGCCCCGAAGGAGCCGTTGAGTTCGTAACAGAACCCGCCCCGCCGCGCACCCACCACCTTGTCCAGCAGCCGCTTCTCCTCCAGCACGATCTCCTCGCCCAGGTGGATCGAAAGGTTCTCGAACGGCACGGTCTGCAGATGACGCAGGTGCAGCTCGCGCAACGCGTCGACCGTGGGCCACGCCGGGTGCTCGACACCCAGTCGGTGAAGGTAGGCATCAACCTGTGCTGAGTTCATGCCTTCAGTCTCGCGCCACGCTCAGCCTCCCGTCCCCTCCCACGACCGCGAGCGCGCCGTCCCGGTCCGTCCGCAGCACCGCCGCGCCCCCGTCACGCAGCGCCGCGACCGTGCCGGGCGCCGGGTGCCCGTAGGAGTTGTCCGCACCGCAGGAGATGAGGGCCAGCCTCGGGGCCACCCGGCCCATCAGACCCGGGTCCTGGTAGGCCGAGCCGTGATGGGCGACTTTCAGCACGTCCACGCCCTCCAGCGCCTCGGCCGCCGGCGACCGGGCCAGTGCCCGCTGCGCCGGGGGCTCCAGGTCCCCGAGGAGGAGCAGGCGCAGTCCGCCGGAGCGGACCAGCATGGCGACACTGGCGTCGTTCGGCCCTTCCGGCACCGGATGAGCCGGAAGCAGCCCCGGGCCCACCCCAGGGAGCGAGACGGGCGGCGAGCCCGGCGGCGGGCTCGGAGGCGGGCCCCGGGGCGGGCTCGGAGGCGGCCACACCACCTCCCAGGCCAACTGCCCCGTACGCCGCTGCTCCCCGGCCGCTGCCCGCGTCAGGGGGATCCGCCGTGCCGCCGCCAGTCTCCGTACGAACGCGGCCTGGTCCGCGGGCTCTTCGAACCCCGTCGTCTCGATCGCGCCCACCTCCCGCCCGCGCAGCACCCCGGGCAGGCCCGCCACGTGATCGGCGTGGAAGTGGGTGAGTACGACCAGCGGGATCCTGCTGATGCCCAGTGAGCGCAGGCAGTGGTCGACGAGCTGCGGGTCGGGCCCCGCGTCCACCACCACGCCGCTCCCCTCGCCCGCCGCGAGCACCAGGGCGTCGCCCTGCCCCACGTCACACATCACCAGCCGCCAGCCGGGCGGCGGCCAGCCCGTGACCACCCGGGTCAGCGGCGGCGGCTGCACCACCGCCAGCACCAGCAGCGCTCCGCAGACCCCGCACCACCAGGGGTGTCCGAGCAGCCGCCGTCCGACAAGCACCACCACGACGGTCACGGCCAGGAGCAGCGCTGCGCCCGTCCACCGGCCCGGCCAGTCCACGCCCGCACCCGGCAGCGCCGACCCGGTCCGGGCGATCTGCGCGATCCACTCGGCGGGCCAGTGCGCGCACCAGGCCAGCGCCTCGGCCACCGGCATCGCCACCGGCGCCGTGGCCAGCGCCGCGAACCCCAGCACCGTCGCCGGCGCGATCGCGAACTCCGCGAGCAGATTGCAGGGCACCGCCACCAGACTCACCCGCGCCGACAGCACGGCGACGATCGGCGCGCACAGGGCCTGCGCGGCCGCGGCGGCACCCAGGGCCTCGGCCGGCCTCGGGGGCACCCCGCGCCGCCGCAGCCCGGCGCTCCAGCGCGGCGCGAGCGTGAGCAGGGCACCGGTCGCCACGACGGACAGCAGGAACCCGTAACTGCGCGCGAGCCAGGGGTCGTACAGCACCAGCAGCAGAACCGCCGTCGCCAGTGCGGGGATCATCGATCTGCGGCGGCCGGTCGCCAGGGCGAGCAGCGCCACGGCCCCGCAGGCCGCGGCCCGCACCACGCTCGGGTCCGGTCTGCACACGACGACGAACCCGAGCGAGAGGGCACCCCCGAGCACCGCCGTCCCACGCAGGGAGATACCGAGCCGGGGAGCGAGCCCCCGCCGCTCGACGTGCTGCGCCAGTCCCGGCGGCCCGAGCAGCAGCGCGAGGAGGATCGTGAAGTTCGCCCCGGACACGGCCAAAGTGTGGGTGAGGTCCGTCTCCTTGAACGCCTCCTCCAGCTCCGGAGTGATCCGCGAGGTGTCCCCCACGACCAGCCCCGGCAGCAGCGCCCGGGCGTCCGCGGGCAGACCGTCGGTCGCCTCGCGCAGCCCGGCACGCAGCCGCCCGGCGAGCCGCTGCGGCCCCGAGGGCTCTCCCACCACGTCCGGTCCGCCCAGGTCACGCACGCGCAGCACTGCCGCGATCCGGTCGCCGCCCGTCATCGCGGGCGCCGACCGCGCACTGACCCGCAGCCGCGTCGACGGCAGCAGGCCGAGCCACGCCGACCGCCCCTGCCCGCCGGCCGCCCGGCCGGGAGGTGCCGCGTCCACGTCGACGATCAGCAGCACCGGCGCCCGCGTCGTCACCTCCGTGCCTCCCGCCTCCTGGACACGCCGCACGTCGGCGTCGATCAGCACCGCCGTCGGAGCCACGTGATCGCCCCGGACCCTCGGCCGGGTGAGCCGCGGGTCCGACGTGAGCTCGACCTCGGCGGTCACCGTCGCGTACTCCCGCGCCAGGCCGGGCACGGGTCCCCGGCGCAGATCCGCCCCGTGCAGCCCGGCCGAGGCGGCAGCCGCGGCCACGCACAGCAACAGGGCCGCGGCCGAGGCTCGAGGCCATGACGCCGTGCGGCGCCGCCGGATCAGCGGCAGCAGCCCGACGGCCACCAGACAGCCGATCACGATGCCGAGGACCCGTTCCGGAGCCGCGTCGAGCATGAGCGCGGCCGTGGCCCAGGCCGCGAGGGCGGGCGGCACGAGCCGCAGGTCCGTCGGGCCCTCCTGGCGTGGACGGGCGGTGCCGAGGCGTGTGCCGGAGGAAGCGTGCACGGACGAGCGGGCGGGCCGGAGCCCGGAGGCGGCCTCGCCCCGCCGGGACGGCGGGGAGGGGAGGCTCCTCATGGCCGCACGAGGTTCCGCAGGTCGGCGAAGCGGCGGTCGCCGATGCCGGTCACCTCACGCAGTTCGTCCACGGAACGGAAACCACCGTGCTGCGTGCGGTAGTCGATGATGTGCTGGGCCAGCACCGGGCCGACACCCGGCAAGGTGTCGAGCTGGTCCGCGGTGGCCGTGTTGAGCGGGACGGGAGCCGACGGGGCAGCCGCGCCGCCCGCAGCCGCACCTGTCGTGCCGGCCGGGCCGCCAGGGGCCGTACCGCCCGTCCCGGGTCCCGTGACGGGAGCAGGCCCCCCGACGATCACCTGCTCGCCGTCCACGAGGAATCGGGCGCGGTTGAGCCCGTCGGTGTTCGTGCCCGGTTTCACCCCACCCGCCGCGTGCAGCGCGTCCGCCACCCGCGATCCGGCCGGCAGCCGGTGGATCCCCGGTTCACGGACCTTGCCGCTGACGTCCACGACGATCGCTGCCGCCCCCGCCTTCGCGGGCCCCGGGGAAGCTCCGGAAGGAGCACCGGCAGTACCCGGGCCCCGCTCTGCCGCGGCCTGCCCGCTCTCCTGCCGCTCCCCGAACGGCACCGCCGCCCGTACCACCTCCGGCGGCCGCACGGTCTGCGAGCGGCCTGCCCAGAAGTGCTGCACGGCGAACGCCGCCGCGACGACGAGCACCACCGCCAGAGCCAGCACACTCCGCCGCTCCAGACCGCACCTGGCCTGGAGCCACAGCGGCATCCGCTCCCGCAGCGCGAGCCCGGCCCGCTCCCGCCAGGCTCCCTCCGCCACGCCACCGTCCACGACCTCCGGCTCGGCGAAAGCACCCACGGCAGCCGGCCCTCGCCGGGTCTCTTCGACACCGACGGAACCCGATGGCCCCGATGGCCCCGATGGCCCCGATGGCCCCGATGGCCATGGTGACTCAGGTGAACCAGGTGGCCCAGATGGCCCCGATGGCCAAGGTGGCCCCGGCGGCCCTTGCCCCGACTCCCGCCGCTCCCCTGCCCGTTCGACCGGTTCCGCCCGCCCCGGAGGCCCAGCGGACCGGGCGGACCCGGCAGACCCCGCAAGCTCGACCGAGCCGGCAAGGCCGGCATACGCGACCGGCCCCGCAAGCCCGGCCGGCCCCGCGCGGTCGGCAGGTGCGGCCGGCACCGCAAGCTCACCCGACCCGGCAGACACCGCCGACTCAACGGACTCAACGGACTCAACGGACTCAACGGACTCAACTACCGCCTCAGCCGTCTCACCGAACAAAACCCCCGCCCGCCGCCGGAGTTCCTCCCCCGACGCATGGTCCCGGCGGGCCCGCCCGCGTGCGACAGGCCTGGGCCGGCGATGACGAACGCGCCCGTCGGACGCCGGCCCACGGCCCGGCCCACTCGTCGCGGTCGCTGTACGTGAACGTGATCGAAGTGCCATGCGACGAGGATCGGCCACCTCGGCCCGCTCGCGATGATCCTGCTCAATTCCCGGGGACAACGCCCCGGTTGTGGAAAACTCCGTCCCTCACACGGGCGACCCGAGCCCCGACCCGAGCCTCACAGCAACGTTCACCGGGGCGAAACCACAACTCCCAGCAGTCCGGGCCCGGTGTGCGCCCCGATCACCGCCCCGACCTCGCTGACATGCAGATCGGCCAGCCCTGACACCCGCGTCCGCAGCCGGTCGGCGAGGGCCGACGCCCGGTCCGGGGCGGCGAGATGGTGTACGGCGACATCCACCTGGGCGCTGCCCGCACGGTCGGCCGCGATCTCCTCAAGGCGGGCGATCGCCTTGGACGCGGTCCGCACCTTCTCCAGCGGTTCGATACGGCCGTCGGCCAGTTGCAGCAGCGGCTTCACCGCGAGCGCCGACCCCAGCAGGGCCTGCGCGGCACCGATACGGCCGCCGCGCCGCAGGTAGTCGAGGGTGTCGACGTAGAAGTAGGCAGAGGTGCCCGCGGCCTTCTTCTCCGCGGCCGCGACGGCCTCGTCCACCGTCCCGCCCGACTCCGCGACCTCCGCGGCGGCGAGCGCACAGAACCCGAGCGCCATCGCGATCACACCGGTGTCCACCACACGCACCGGCACCGGCGACTGCCGTGCGGCCACGACGGCGGCGTCGTACGTACCGGAGAGTTCGGCGGAGAGGTGGAGGGAGACGATGCCGGTGGCGCCGGACTCGGCGACCTTGCGGTACGTCTCCTCGAAGACCGCGGGAGCGGGCCGCGAGGTGGTCACGGGGCGCCGCTTCTGCAAAGCCTGGGCGAGGGCGCGGGTCGAGATCTCGGTGCCCTCTTCCAGCGCCCGGTCGCCGAGGACCACGGTCAGAGGTACCGCCGTGATGCCGTGACGCTCCATCGTCCGGGTCGGCAGGTAGGCCGTTGAATCGGTGACGATCGCGACATGGCGGGACATGAGCTGGAGGTTACCTGCCGTAGCGCCCGTGCGGCAGTCCGGCCCCTGCGCCCCGCGGCACGCGTGGCCGGATCAAGTGGTGCTCTCGGGGCGGGGCTTCTTCTGCCAGGGGTAGGCCGGGCGCGCTGCCGGCGGCGTGATGGCGGGCCGTGCCGGCTCCTGCGCCGCGCCGGACTGCGCGGTGTCCGGCCAGGTCTGCCCGGCCGTGGCGGCATCTGCGGCGGGCGCCTCCGGCCACGGCGGCGGCGCGGACTGCGACGGCGAGGTCTGCTGCCGGGCGGACGCGGGCTTCGCCGAGGACGGGGGCTGCTGCCTGGTGGAAGAGGACTGCGCCGAGGACGCGGGGTGCGGCTCCGGAGCCGTCCAGTGCCGCAGCGCCCCGGACTCCAGGTCGATCTGGGCGCTGAGCGAGTCCAGGTCGTCGTCCGCGAAGCGGCCGGCCCGGTCGCGGGCTGCCCAGCGCAGTGAGTCGGCCGAGTGCGTGATGCGTTCGGTGCGCTCGCGCAGACCGGGCAGCCGCTCGGTGAGCGTGGCGCGGTCCGGCTCGGACTCCAGGCGCTTGAGCTCTTCGTCCAGCTCGTAGCCGTGCGCGCTGAGCCGTTCGAAGAGGCCGACGGACTCCTTGAGGGACTCGTCCTCGGCGACGGCCGCGTGCAGGGCGTCCTGCGTGGCACGCATCGAGGTGCGCAGCTTCAGCCGGAGCTGGGCGAGTTCGCCCGCGGCGCCGGGCTGGACGAAGGACTTGGCACGCAGTGTGTGGTCCTCGACCGTGCGACGGGCCTGGGTGATGCCGCGGTCCACGCCGCGCTTGGCGGCGCCGACCGCTTTCACGGTGGCGTACGCCCCGAGCCCGAACAGGAGCACGAAGAGCAGGGCGAAAACGACGATCACTGCTTCCACAAGGGCTCCTCCTCGGACGTCACGGCGCTTCGCGTCGCTCTTCAACGGTAAACGCAACAGGCAGGCCCGGAGTTCCAGAAAAACCCCGAACCTGCCCGTAGGGGACCACCCCGAGAGGGGTCCGCACACTCCGGCGGCTACGCCGGAACGATGTTCACCAGCTTCGGCGCGCGCACGATCACCTTCCGGATCCCGGCACCGCCCAGCGCGGCGACGACCTTCTCGTCCGCCAGCGCGGCCTTCTCCAGCTCCTCGTCGGAGATCGACGGCGCGACCTCCAGCCGCGCCTTGACCTTGCCCTTGATCTGCACGACGCAGGTCACGGTCTCGTCGACGACGTACGCCGGGTCGGCCACCGGGAAGTCCTGGTGCACCACCGAGTCGGCGTGTCCCAGCCGGCGCCACAGCTCCTCGGCGATGTGCGGGGCCAGCGGCGCGACCATCAGCACCAGGGCCTCGGCGACCGGGCGGGACACCGCCCCGCCCACCTTGGTCAGGTGGTTGTTCAGCTCGGTGACCTTGGCGATGGCGGTGTTGAACCGCATGCCCTCCAGGTCACCGCCGACGCCGTCGATCGCCTTGTGCAGGGCGCGCAGCGTGTCCTCGTCGGGCTCGGCGTCCACCACCGTCAGCTCGCCGGTCGCCTCGTCGACGATGTTGCGCCACAGCCGCTGCAGCAGCCGGAACTGGCCGACCACCGCGCGCGTGTCCCACGGCCGGGAGACGTCCAGCGGGCCCATGGCCATCTCGTACAGGCGCAGCGTGTCGGCTCCGTACTCGGCGCAGATCTCGTCCGGAGTGACCGCGTTCTTCAGGGACTTGCCCATCTTGCCCAGCAGCCGGGAGACCTTTTCGCCCTGGTACCAGTAAGCGCCGTCGCGCTCCTCCACCTCGGCGGCCGGCACCGCGATGCCGCGGCTGTCGCGGTACACGTAGGCCTGGATCATGCCCTGGTTGAACAGCTTGTGGAACGGCTCGGCGGAGGAGACGTGACCCAGGTCGTACAGGACCTTGGACCAGAAGCGCGCGTACAGCAGGTGCAGCACGGCGTGCTCGGCGCCGCCGACGTACAGGTCGACACCGCCGTGCGGCCGGCCCTCGCGCGGGCCCATCCAGTACTGCTCGATCTCGGGGTCGACCAGCTGGTCGGAGTTGTGCGGGTCCAGGTAGCGCAGCTCGTACCAGCAGGAACCGGCCCAGTTGGGCATGGTGTTGGTCTCACGCCGGTACGGGCGCGGGCCACGTCCGTCACCCAGGTCCAGCGTGACGTTCACCCAGTCCTCGTTGCGGGACAGCGGCGTCTCGGGCTGGGTGTCGGCGTCGTCCGGGTCGAAGGTGCGCGGAGAGTAGTCCTCGACCTCCGGCAGCTCCAGGGGCAGCATCGACTCGGGCAGCGGGTGGGCGATGCCGTCCTCGTCGTAGACGATCGGGAAGGGCTCGCCCCAGTAGCGCTGGCGGCTGAACAGCCAGTCGCGCAGCCGGAAGTTGACGGTGCCCTCGCCGACGCCCCGGGCCTCCAGCCACTCGGTGATGCGCGCCTTGGCCTCGACCACACCCAGGCCGTCCAGGGAGACGCCGGTACCGGAGGAGTTCACGATCTTCGCGTCGTAGGAGGCGAAGGCGTCGTCCCACGTGGACGGGTCGGTGCCGCGGCCGTCGGCCGGCTCGACCACGCAGCGGATGGGCAGATCGAAGGCACGGGCGAAGGCGAAGTCGCGCGTGTCGTGGGCGGGGACGGCCATGATCGCGCCGGTGCCGTAGCCCATCAGGACGTAGTCGGCGATGAAGACCGGGACCTGCTCGCCGTTGACCGGGTTGGTGGCGTACGCGCCGATGAAGACGCCGGTCTTGTCCTTGGCCTCGGCCTGGCGCTCCACGTCGGACTTCGAGGCGGCCTGGGCGCGGTAGGCGGCGACGGCCTCGCCCGGGGTCGCGTGACCGCCGGTCCAGACGTCGTGTGTGCCCTCGGGCCAGGCGGCCGGGGTGAACTTCTCCACCAGCGGGTGCTCGGGCGCCAGCACCATGTAGGTGGCGCCGAACAGGGTGTCGGGGCGCGTGGTGAAGACGGTGATGCGCTCGCCGTCGATGGGGAAGTCGACGCGGGCACCCTCGCTGCGGCCGATCCAGTTGCGCTGCTGCAGCTTGATGGCCTCGGGCCAGTCCAGCTCCTCCAGGTCCTCCAGCAGCCGGTCGGCGTAGGCCGTGATGCGCATGTTCCACTGACGCAGCTTGGCCTTGAAGACCGGGTAGTTGCCGCGCTCGGAGCGGCCCTCGGCGGTGACCTCCTCGTTGGCCAGCACGGTGCCCAGCCCGGGGCACCAGTTGACCGGCGCGTCGGAGGCGTAGGCCAGCCGGAACTCGCCCAGGACGTCGGCCTTCTCGGCAGGGCTCAGCTCGCCCCACGCGCGCGCGTGCCCCGGTACGGGCCGCTCACCGGACTCGAACTGCGCGACCAGTTCGGCGATCGGACGGGCCCGGCGGGCGTCCTGGTCGTACCAGGAGTTGAAGATCTGCAGGAAGATCCACTGGGTCCACTTGTAGTAGTCCGGGTCGATCGTGGCGAACGACCGGCGCTTGTCGTGGCCCAGGCCCAGCCGGCGCAGCTGGGACTTCATGTTCTCCATGTTGGCTTCGGTGGACACGCGCGGGTGCGTGCCGGTCTGCACCGCGTACTGCTCGGCGGGCAGGCCGAAGGCGTCGAAGCCCAGGGTGTGCAGGACGTTGTGGCCGGTCATCCGCTGGAAGCGGGCGAAGACGTCCGTGGCGATGTAGCCCAGGGGGTGGCCGACGTGCAGGCCCGCACCGGAGGGATACGGGAACATGTCCATGATGAACTTCTTGGGGCGGGCGACGTCCTCCGGGGCGCCGGCCAGGTCACCCTTGGGGTTGGGTGCGGCGTAGGTGCCGTCGGCGTCCCAGAAGTCCTGCCAGCGTGCCTCGATCTCGGCAGCCATGGCGGCCGTGTAGCGGTGCGGCGCCGCCACCTCGGAGGTGGCGGCGGGGTTCGTCTCGCTCATGATCCTCAAAGCTCCATCGATCGTCTCTGCCTGCGGCTGTCTGGTTCGAGAAACGAAAAATCCCCTCGCACAGGAGGGGACGCCGCGCCGATGCCGGCCACTCGGTTCGTCCGGTGGCCGGGACTGATCAGCGCGGCCCGCTAAGCAGAAGGCGTACGGCACGCATGGCGCTAGGGTACCGCAGGCCCCCAGCGCGTCGCGACGCGCTTCCGAGGGCCGTCCCGGTGCCCCAACAAGCTGAACCAAGGTCAATAGTTACTTCGCGTAACAGCCGCTAAAGGACATCACAGCAGCCAGATCGTCCTTTGATAACAACGCAATAACTCAAACCTCGTACCCACCGGTATCACTCCGCTTAGAGTTCGGCAGCGGGACCGCTGCTTTCCCGAACCGCTCGGAGTTGCCCCCATGAACCCTCATCGCAGTAACACCTCCCTACACCCGGCCGCCGGGACGTGGGGAGGCCTGTCGTGAACCCCCACGACTCCACGGCAGACGACTCGTTCGCCGAGTTCCTCAACTTCGGTGCGGGCGTGCTGTCCCTCGTGTGCCTGACGTGCTCGGTCATCTGGGGCCTGGTCGCCCAGGACCGGATCCTCCTGGACGCGCGCCGCCGCATCCTGGCGCAGGCCGTGCACCGGACCACGGCCGTCGCCTCGATCGTCTTCCTGCTGGTGCACATCGGGGTGAAGCTGGCGCTGTCCCACACCTCATGGGTCGCCGCGGTGATCCCCTTCGGACTGGTGTTCACCGACGAGGAGCTGGTCGGGGGCAGGTCGTTCCTGATCGGGCTGGGCACCCTGGCGGGCATGCTCATGATCTTCGTGGGCGTCACCGGCGTGCTGCGCAACCGCTTCGCGTCCCCCGCGCCCGTCGCGGCCCGCTGGCGGGCCATGCACATGCTGGCCTATCCGGCCTGGTGCGCCGCCCTGGTCCACGGCCTCTACGCGGGTCGCTCGGCCAAACCGATCTTCGTCATCCTGTACTGCCTGTCCCTGGCCGGAGTGGCCGGCGCCCTCGCCCTGCGCGCGGCCCCGCGCCAGGTCAAGCGCCGGGTCGCCGACAAGGTCGCCTCGCTGATCGGGCCCGGTGAGGGCCTGGGCCGCAGGGATCTGGAGGAGAGCCGGGCCCGGGCCGGCGGCGGTTCCGCGCTGCCCGGCTACGGCGGCCGTGAGGCACCCGCACGCCCCGCGGCGTCCCCGTCGGGGCCGCTGTACGAGAGGGCCGAACGCCCCGCGGCCAGGGAGCCGGCGAACGGCTTCGCCGCCGCCTACCGGGCCGTCTCGGGCCCGCCCCAGGGCCAGCAACCCTTCGCGCCCGGGCCGACCACCAGCATGCAGCTGCCGCTCGACCTTCAGGCCACCGAGACCATCCCGACCGTGGACGGCCCCTCCAGCACCTCGGGCAACTGGCCGATCCCGTCCCCGCCGCCGGTCGGCGAGGCCCCGCCGTCGGCCTACGACCCGCTCCAGGACACGGGCTTCAACATCCCGCCCTACGACCCCCTCCAGGACACGGGACAAAGCATCCCGGCCTACGGCAATCCAGGCGCCTCCGGCACGGGATCGAGTGACGTGTACGACACGGGTGAGACGAATGCCGTCTACGACACGTACTACCCGAACGACACGTACAACAGCGGTCCCGCCACTGAAACAACGCCCGGTGCGTCCTACGACTTCGACGCTCCGGGATCGGGCGAACCTTGGAACACGCCTTCCGGAGGCTTTAAGTGAACGAGGCCCTGCCCGACGTACCCGAAGTCCGCGTCGTCGGCCTTCCTCAGCTCACGTCGGGCTTCGACCTTGTCGATCGGCTCGATCTGCCCATGCACCTCAAGGTGCACGGGCCGCTCGAACCGATGGGCGGCGAGCAGCTCGCTCAACTCGCCGAACGCATCAACCTGAAGGGCCGCGGCGGCGCGGGCTTCCCCTTCCACAAGAAGCTGCGCTCGGTCGCCGAGGCGGCGATCAAGCGCGGCGTCCGGCCGGTCGTCGTCGTGAACGGCAGCGAGGACGAGCCGGCCTGCCGCAAGGACACGGTGCTGATCAACCGCGCTCCTCATCTGATCCTGGACGGCGCGCTGCTGTGCGCCGAAGCCCTGGGTGCCCGCACGCTCGTGGTGGGGGTCACCCGTGAGTCGACCCAGCGCTCCATGGAGGCCGCGCTCGCCGAACGCGGCCTCAACAACGGCCGCCGCTCGGCGCTGCGCGCGCGGGTCCAGCGCAATCCGGTCCGCATGGTCACCGGCGCCGCCGCGTCGCTGATCCGCTCGATCGACGGCGGGCCGGCCATCCCGCCCGGCCGCAAGGTCAGCGCCTCGCAGAACGGCGTCGGCGGCGCACCCACCCTGCTGTCCAACGCCGAGACCTTCGCCCAGCTGGCGATCGCCGCCCGCATCGGCCCGGAGCGCTACGGCAACACCGGCCTGTACGACGAGCCGGGCACCGTCATGCTCACGGTCTCCGGCGCGGTCGCCCGCCCCATGGTGATCGAGGTCCCGACGGGCGTGCCCCTGCGGTACGTCCTGCAACTCGCCGGCGCGCCGCCGGTGCCGCAGGGCGTGCTCACCGGCGGCTACCACGGCAAGTGGATCGACGCGGCGACGGTCAACGAGGCGATCGTCTCCCGCAACTCCCTGGACGCCGTGGGCGGCGCGCTCGGCGCCGGCGCGATTCTGCCGATCACTCAGGACACCTGCCCGCTGGGCGAGTCGCTGCGGGTGGCGCAGTGGCTGGCCGAGGAGAGCGCGGGCCAGTGCGGGCCCTGCTACCTCGGCCTGCCCGCCGCCGCGCGCGGCCTGGAGGACATCCTCAACGGCGGCGGTCCGGCCGCCCTGGAGGCGCTCAAGCAGGTCGCCAAGAACGTGAAGCGGCGCGGCGCGTGCTCGCACCCGGACGGCTCCGCGATGTTCCTGGAGTCGACCATCAAGGCGTTCACGGACGACCTGGCGGCCCACGTCCTCGGCAACGGCTGCGGACGGCCCGTGGAGGGCGTTCTGCCGCTCTTCGAGGGCGGCAGGGCCCCGACGGGCATCCCGGGCGGCGGCGAGTCCGAGGAGAACGGCCCCAGCCGCCAGAAGATCTACGTCGACTGGACGCTGTGCCGGGGCCACGGGCTGTGCGCGGACATCCTCCCGGAGGTGTTCCAGCTGGGCGCCGACGGCTTCCCGACCGTGGCGCAGGCGCAGGTGCCGCGCTACGCCGAGGCGAAGGCTCTACGCGCGGTGCGCCGCTGCCCGGCGCTGGCGCTGCGGATCGAGGAGTCGGGCGCATCGGGCGCGCCGTCCCGCAACCTCCCGGTCCTCTCCCAGGGCCGCGGCCGCCGCGCTCTCGGCCGCTGAGCACACGTACGGCGGGCTCCCTCCCCGGGGGCCCGCCGTACGCATACCCACGACAAGAAGGCGGGTCATCCGATCGGATGACCCGCCTTCTCAACTTCTGTGGAGCTAAGGAGAATTGAACTCCTGACCTCCTGCATGCCATGCAGGCGCTCTACCAACTGAGCTATAGCCCCTTGCCAGTGCTCCTCCGGGTTTCCCCGGCGGCGAAGCCAACATTACTGGCCCACCAGCCCCAACACCAAATCGGTTTCGCTTCGCCCGAAATGCCCGTTATGCCGTGACGAACGAGTAGAACCGCTTGAGCGTGCAGTGCTCCTCCAGAAGCCGTCCGTAGATCGGCTCGCCCTCCAACTCGCGGTACGTCTCGATCGGGTCGCCTTTTATGATCAGCGCCCGCGCGCATTCCTCGCACCAGTACTGGTAGTCGGGATTGATCGGTTCCATGTCGCGGACGATCGGAGTCCCGCTGCCGCACCAGTCGCACTTCCGCCTGTGTGCACCCATCGATCAGCTCCAGCTGTGGCCGCAGGCCGTGCACACGTAGGAAACCCCGCCGTTGTCGCCGAGCATCTGGGCCACGTGCGCGGAACCGCAGGAAGGGCAGCTGAGGCGGGTGGACATGTCCCGTGTGAACGCTGCTTCGAGGAGGTGGTCGACCTCCTCGCGGATGCTCGCAGGCATCGCTACTCCTCCCGTCGGGCCGCGCCCCCTTCCGGCCGTTTGATTCTGCCACGGCCGGACCAATACGGTCAGCGACGCCTCAGTACCAGTCCGGACACGGCACCCGGCGGGGCCGTAGAGGTATACGCCTCAGCCATGCTGAGTGACTCAAGCCGGAGCACGAAAAATCCCGCCCCCTGAGCGGGAACGGGATCTTGACGTGGAGCTAAGGAGAATTGAACTCCTGACCTCCTGCATGCCATGCAGGCGCTCTACCAACTGAGCTATAGCCCCTCTGCTCGTCCCCGCCGGGCGGGGCGAACAAGAAGAACTTTAGCCTGCGACCTGCCGGAAAGTGAAATCCGGGGTCAGTCGTCGTCGCCGAGTACCGGTTCCGGGAGGGTGCCGGCGTTGTGCTCCAGCAGGCGCCAGCCGCGGGCACCTTCGCCGAGCACGGACCAGCAGCAGTTGGAGAGTCCGCCGAGGCTCTCCCAGTTGCGGGGATCGAGTCCCAGCAGGCGGCCGATCGTGGTGCGGATCGTGCCGCCGTGGCTGACCACGACGAGCGTGCCGTTCTCGGGGAGCTTCTCGGCGTGCCGGAGCACCACGGGGGCTGCGCGGTCGGCGACCTCGGTCTCCAGTTCGCCACCACCGCGGCGTACGGGCTCGCCGCGCTTCCACGCGGCGTACTCGTCGCCGTACCGGGCGATGATCTCCTCGTGCGTCAGGCCCTGCCAGACGCCCGCGTAGGTCTCGCGCAGCGCCTCGTCGTGGGTGACGTGGAGGCCGGTGAGCGTGGCGAGCTCGGCGGCCGTGGCCGCGGCGCGCCGGAGGTCGGAGGCGACCATCGCGTCCGGCTTCAGGGAGGTGAGCAGCCGGGCGGCGCGGCGGGCCTGGGCGAGACCGGTCTCGGTCAGCTCCACGTCCGTGCTGCCCTGGAAGCGGCGCTCCACGTTCCACGAGGTCTGGCCGTGCCGCCACAGGATGATGCGGCGGCCCCGGCCCTTTCCGGCGGACGCCTCACTGAAGGAGGTCACCGCCAGTCACCGTCCAGCTCCGCCGCCTCCTCGGCCGCGCGCAGCTTGGCGTGCTCCTCGGCCTTGCCGCGGGTGGCCTTGGCCTCCTCGGGCAGGTCGAGCTCGGGGCAGTCCTTCCACAGCCGCTCCAGGGCGTAGAAGACGCGCTCCTCGCTGTGCTGCACGTGGACGACGATGTCGACGTAGTCCAGGAGCACCCAGCGGGCCTCGCGGTCGCCCTCGCGGCGCACCGGCTTCGCGCCGAGGTCCTTCGAGAGGCGCTCCTCGATCTCGTCGACGATCGCCTTGACCTGGCGGTCGTTGGGCGCGGAGGCCAGCAGGAAGGCGTCCGTGATGGACAGCACGTCACTGACGTCGTAGGCGACGATGTCGTGGGCCAGCTTGTCGGCGGCCGCCTGGGCGGCGGTGTTGATCAGCTCGTGAGAGCGGTCGGTCACGGTCACTGCATGGCTTTCGGTCGGCGGACACTTGCCACCAAGGGTCTCACGGACCGCCGTGCGCCCCCTACGCGATAACGGGGATCACGTGGGGGCGCTCCTTACGCCCTCTAGCCGGACGACGGCTTGTAGTCCTGGCCGAGGACGACGGAGACGTCGGCGCTCCCGGAGACCTTCCCCTTGGTCACGGAGCCCGCGGGCAGGCCCAGGGTCTTGGCGACCTCGGTGGCGTTCGCCTTGGCGGCGGCGTCGGCGTAGACGACCTCGGAGGTGGCCCGGGCGGCGCCGGTGCCGCCCTCCAGGAAGGTGAAGCCGCCGTTGAGGAGCACGACGCGGGCCTTCTCGGTGTTGTCCTTGACGCCGGTGGCGTTCTGGACGGAGACGCTGACGGCGGCGTCCTTGTCGGGGCTCTTGGCGGTGCCGCCGAGGACGTTCTTGACGATCCCCGCGCCGGTCCGGGCGCTGAGGGTGCCGTCGCTGCGGACGGGCAGCAGGTCCGTCTTGTAGTCGCCTCCCTTGGCGAGGTCGGAGAGCCCGGCGAGGAAGGTCCCGAGGTCCTTGTCGGTGAGGGACGGATCGAGGATCTGCTGGAGCGTCTGGATCGTGGTCGTCGCGGCCTGCGGGTCGGAGGACAGCTTGCGCAGGACGCTCTGGAGGACCTGCCCGAAGCGCTTCAGCTGGGCGTCCTGGGCCTCGCCGGGGGCGCGGTAGGTGGCGTAGGCGACAGCCATCTTGCCGCTGAGGGTCTGGTTCCGGCCCTTGTTGACCAGGGGGGCGGTGCCCTTCTTCTTGGCGGCGGGGTCGGGGACGTCGGTGTCGGTGTCGACGTCGATGTTGCCGACGAGGTCGACGAGGTTCTGCAGGTAGGGGGTGTCCAGGCGCCAGGTGCCCTCGATGTCGGTGCCGAGGACCGTGTCGAGCGCGTCGCGGGTGCCGTCGGAGCCGTCGTCCTCGACCGACTTGGCCAGGGTCGTCGTGGTGCCGTCGTCGCTGGTCAGTGCGAGCGAGTTGGGCAGCAGGACGGTGGTGCCCCGCTGGGTGGTGGTGTTGTCGACCAGGAGGGCCGTGGCGGTGCCGTCGCCCTTGATGTCGTGCAGGTGGACGACGATCACGTCCCGCTTCTGGGCGCCCGCGGCCGTCGCGGTGCCGGTCGCGGAGCCGTCGGAGGAGAGGCCGGGCAGCTTGCCCGCGTACCAGAGATAGCCGACGCCGCCGGCCGCGACGAGCGCGAACACGACCGCCAGGGCGACGATCCGGCTGCGGGACCGGCGCCGGGCCTCCTCGCGGCGCTCGGTGCGGTTCTCGGTGAACTTCAGCCAGTCGATGACGTCTTCGGAGTTGGCGTCCGGTTCCTCGACGAAGGCGAACTGCTCGGTGTGGTACTCCCGCGGTTCGGCGGGGGTGTCCTCGTCGTGCGCCGGGCCGGCCTGCTGCGGGATGTGGGCGGTCTGCTGCGCGGTCTGTTCGGCGCGGGGCTGCCGGCCGGTGGCTGCGGTGGCCTGGCCGTAGGGGTCGTGCGCGGTGCCCGGTGCGGGGCCACCGCCCTGCGCGCCGGTGGCGTACGGGTCGTAGGCGCCGTAGTCGTAGGCGGGCGGTTGCGTGCCCTGCTGCGCGTACGGGTCGTAGCCGTAGCCCTGGCCGTACTGCTGGGTCTGCTGGGCGTACGGGTCGTAGGTCTGCTGCTGGGTCTGCTGGGGCGGGACCTGCCGGTAGACAGGCCGGCCATACTCGTCGTAGCCGACGAGCTCGTACTGGTCGGCGCCGTGGCCCGCGGCCCCCGCGTCGTATCGGTCGTTCACCGGTGCCCCTCTCGGCTCACTCGCCGCGGTACAGCTCGCGCTTGTCGATATAGCGCACGACTCCGTCCGGCACCAGGTACCAGATGGGATCGCCCTTGGCGACTCTCGCCCGGCAGTCGGTGGAGGAGATGGCCAGAGCGGGAACCTCCACCAGCGAGACACCGCCCTCGGGGAGCCCGGAGTCGTCCAGGTGGTGGCCGGGCCGGGTGGCTCCGATGAAGTGCGCCAGGGAGAACAGTTCCTCGCTGTCCCGCCAGGTGAGGATCTGGGCGAGCGCGTCGGCGCCGGTGATGAAGAACAGGTCCGTGTCCGGGTTGAGCGCCCGGAGGTCGCGCAGGGTGTCCACGGTGTAGGTGGGGCCGCCGCGGTCGATGTCGATGCGGCTCACGGAGAACTGCGGGTTCTCGGCGGTCGCGATGACCGTCATCAGGTAGCGGTCCTCGGCCGGCGAGACGCTGCGGTGGCTCTTCTGCCAGGGCTGGCCGGTCGGGACGAAGACCACTTCGTCGAGGTGGAACGCCGCGGCGACCTCACTGGCCGCCACCAGGTGCCCGTGGTGGATCGGGTCGAAGGTGCCGCCCATGACGCCGAGGCGGCGCTTGCCCGGCTGGGACGGCCTCGTGCGGGGACCGTCGGTCCCGCCGGCCGCCGCGGAGGCACGGCGGGGCTCCGAGTGTCGCTCGGTACCGCTCGCCGTGTCCTGTGCCGGGTCGTGCGGCGTCTCGTTCGCCGGACCGGTAGGCATGTCCTGCTCTCCCATGCGTGCAGACCCTACCGGCCCTGCCTGAGGGCTCCGGCCGCCCCCGTGGTCCCCGGGCATCCTCGGCGGGATGCCCCGCGGGTCTCAGCGGTCGCGGTTGAAGCGGGTGGTGATCCACAGCAGGAGCAGCAGGATGAAGAGCGCGCCGCCGCCGGTGAGGTAGGGGTTGAGGCTCTCGTGGTTTCCGCCGTGCTCTCCGCCCTCGGCGGCGAGGGTGACCAACTGGGCAGCGGTGCTGTGGAAGCTCATCTTCGGCAGGACCTATCGCGTGTGGGCGGGATAAAGACGTCCGCTCATCGTAAGCGGGCGCCCGCCGCGCGATCACCCCGACTCCGCCTGTTCGTCCCGCGGGCGGTCACACGTGCCGCCGCCGGGGCCGGTCCCGGGACCCGGCGGGGAACCTTCGTGCGGCCTCAGTCGTCCTTCCGTCCGTAGCCACGCAGCAGGAACCACGCGGTCAGCACACAGCCCACGACCATCACGAGCAGTACGTACCGCAGCATCCCCGGCCCCCCTTGCCGCTCGGCGGCGCTCGCGGCCTCGGCGAGCCAGGCGGATACGGGGTGGTGCTCCATGGCGGTGGTCTCCTTCGCTGTACTGCCCGACCACCGTAACTCCGCCTAGGCTGGGCTTCGCCTCGGGGAAGCAAAAGGCCGCACAAGGGGCCGCAAAGGCCACAACAGACGCATGGGGGAAGACATGTCCGACGGCCACGAGCACAACGGGCACGAGCACGTGCCGAGCAGGCAGCGCAGGCGCTTCCCCGGGATCTCCTCGCGTACGTACGAACACCCCGCCGACCGCTCCGCCCTGGTGGCGCTGCGCAAGCTGAGCGGGTTCGACACGGTGTTCAAGGCGCTCAGCGGCCTGCTGCCCGAGCGCAGTCTGCGGCTGCTGTTCCTGTCCGACTCCGTACGGGTGTCGGACCAGCAGTTCGCCCATCTGAACGTGATGCTGCGGGACGCCTGCTACATCCTGGACCTGGAGAAGGTCCCGCCGATGTACGTGAACCAGGACCCGCAGCCCAACGCGATGTGCATCGGCCTGGACGAGCCGATCATCGTCGTCACCACCGGCCTCGTCGAGCTGCTCGACGAGGAGGAGATGCGGGCGGTCGTCGGACACGAGGTGGGGCACGCCCTGTCCGGGCACTCCGTCTACCGGACCATCCTGCTGTTCCTGACCAGCCTCGCCGTCCGGGTCGCCTGGATCCCCCTGGGCAACCTCGCGATCATGGCGATCGTGACCGGGCTGCGGGAGTGGTTCCGCAAGTCGGAGCTGAGCGCGGACCGCGCGGGACTGCTGGTCGGGCAGGATCTTCAGGCCTCCATGCGGGGGCTGATGAAGATCGCGGGCGGCAACCACCTGCACGAGATGAACGTGGACGCGTTCCTCGCCCAGGCCGAGGAGTACGAGGCCGGGGGCGACCTGCGCGACTCCGTACTGAAGATCCTGAACGTGCTGCCCCGCTCCCACCCCTTCACCACCGTGCGGGCGGCCGAGCTGAAGAAGTGGGCCGAGTCGCGGGACTACCAGCGGATCATGGACGGCCACTACCCGCGGCGTGACGAGGACAAGGACACCTCGGTCCGGGACTCCTGGCGCGAGTCGGCGAACCACTACAGCACCCATGTGAAGAGCTCGAAGGACCCGCTGATGAAGCTGGTCACGGACCTCGCGGGCGGCGCCGGCGACCTGGGCGACCGGGTCCGCCGCGGCTTCGGCGGCTTCACCGGCCCGTCCCCGAAGCCCCAGGGCCCGGAGTCGGGCCCGTCGGACCCCTCCGGGGAAGACCGGCCGCCGCGCGACGGGAGCTAGCCCCCTCCGGCCCTCCGGACCCCGTCAGAGCTTCGGCTGCGCGCCCGTCGCCAGGGTGCCGCACAGGGCCGTCGCGCTGCCCGTGGCGTAGGGGTCGGTGCCCGCGGGGCCGCCCTCCTTGGCCGTCTGGCCGGAGAGGAGGGGCCGCAGGTGGTTCGTGGAGTCCTCCGCGCAGGAGAGCGGGCCGGCCTGGACGTAGGAGACGACGAGCTGGGCCTGGTGCAGCCGCAGGTCGTCCCGGTCGAAGCGGAAGTGCAGCTCGCGCCGGAGGGTGAACAGGGACACCTTGTCCTCGCCTCCGGCCGGCCGCAGCGCGTACACGAAGGTGTGGTCGGCGGTGACCTCAAGGGTGGAGGAGTCGGCCTCGGCGGCCTGGAGCGTGCCCTGGACCCTGACCCTGCGGTCGGCGAGCTCGGCGCGCGAGGGGTCGAAGCGCACGAGCCAGCCGGTGGGCGCGTGGCGTCCGTCGGCGGTGGGACGGGCGAAGCTCTGGTCGAACTGCTCGAGCTGGTCGGGGTCGAGCAGCACGCGGACGGCACGGACCTCACCGCCCGTGAGCACCTCCGGGTCGAGGGCCGACCGGACGATGTAGTCCTTGGCGGTGGTCAGGGCACTCACGACCTGGCTGTCCGAGAAGTGCGCGGTGCGCCGCGAGGCGGGCAGTGGCACGCCCTCCGCGCCGGTCCTGAACTGCGCGGCGGGGCTGTGCTCGTACAGGTGGTCCAGGTCGGCCGTGCCGGGCACCTTGCCCTCGGGGGCGAGCGGGATGACGGTCATCCGCAGCGGCTCGACGGGCTCCCGGGCGGCAGGGGTCTGGTAGGGGTGCCGTACACCCATGTAGATCGCGGTGCCGAAGGCGACGGCGATCAGCAGGACCAGGACGAGAGCCTGCCGGGACAGGCCCCGGCGCAGGGGCGGGCGGCGCCGCACGGCGGGCGCGTGGTCGTCGATGCGCTCCTGCGCGGAGAACTCCTGGAGGCGCGCAGCACGGACGAACGACTCGTCGAAGACGACGGATCGGTACTCGTCCTCGCCACCTCCGGGGGCGCCCTCGGGAGTCCCCTCAGGTGGGTTTCCAGGCCCGCCCATATCTTCAGGGTAGGTCGCCGCACGCCCGGGTAAACGCCCCGCTCCACCACAAGTTCTGACAGGTTCTCACCAGGATGGGCGGGTTCCGGTCAGGGGCTGCGGGGGATCACCGAGACGGCCGGCTGGGAGTAGTCGGCGGAAGCCGAGGGGGAGGCTCCGCCGCCCTGTTCCAGCCCGGTCGAGGCGGGCGGCGGCGCGGGCTCGTCGCGGTTGGAGGACGCTCCGCGGTAGACCGCCGTGAAGGCCAGCGCGACCATGCCGATGCCCATCACGAGGGCGAGCATCCAGGCGACGGGGCGGTGCCAGCGGACCTGTTTGGAGTACGGTCCTGTGCCGCCGTAGGAGTCCTCGATGACGTCGGGGTCGTCGAGCTCGTCGAGGTCGGGGTCACGGCCGAAGCCGCCACGGCCGTCCGAACCGAATCCGTCGTCGAACCGCTCGCCTCGGGTGTGGGCGCGGCGGGCCTCCGCCTCGGAGGCCTCGGCTCTCGCCTGGGCCGCTGCCAGGAGGCGCTCCACTGCGGTCGGCTCGTGCACCACGGCCGCGCGTACGAAGGCCTCGTCGAAGACCACGGAGGCGAACTCTTCGTCCGACACCCCGCGGTCGTGGTCGTCGTCGGGCTCCCGGCCGTCCGGAAACGGCGTGCCCCCCACGTCCTCCGGCACGCATCCAGAGTAGACCTGGGGGGTCAATTTGGGCAGACGGTATGGAAATTCATCCACCGGTCGAGACGGCTCCCGCGGGGTCCGTGAGGGCGCACGCCGGCCTGGTTCAACCCCGCCGCGCACCGACGCGCCCAGCACGCCGGGCCGGCACATCCATGTGCCGGCCCGCATACCGCCTTACGCCGAACGGGTCAGCGCCGGATGTGCCCGTCCCCGGTGACGATGTACTTCGTGCTGGTCAGCTCCGGCAGGCCCATGGGGCCGCGGGCGTGCAGCTTCTGCGTCGAGATGCCGATCTCCGCGCCGAAGCCGAACTGGCCGCCGTCGGTGAAGCGGGTCGAGGCGTTCACGGCGACCGTGGTCGAGTCGACCAGCTGGGTGAAGCGGCGGGCGGCCTGCTGGGAGGTCGTCACGATGGCCTCGGTGTGGCCGGAGGTCCACAGCCGGATGTGCTCGACGGCCTTGTCCAGGGAGTCCACGACCGCGGCGGCGATGTCGTAGGACAGGTACTCGGTCTCCCAGTCCTCGGCCGTCGCTTCGACCACGGTGGCCTTGGAATCCTTGCCGTACGCCTGCACGCGCTCGTCGGCGTGCACGGTGACCCCGGCCTCCGCGAGGGCGTCCAGGGCGCGCGGCAGGAACTGGGCCGCGATGTCCTGATGGACCAGGAGGGTCTCGGCGGCGTTGCAGACGCCGACCCGGTGGGCCTTGGAGTTGATCAGGATCTCGACGGCCATGTCGAGGTCGGCCTGGGCGTCGACGTAGACGTGGCAGTTGCCGGTGCCGGTCTCGATGACCGGGACGACGGACTCCTGGACGACCGTGTTGATCAGGGAGGCGCCGCCGCGCGGGATGAGCACGTCGACCAGGCCGCGGGCGCGCATCAGCTCGCGCACGCTGTCGCGGCTCTCGCCGGGAACGAGCTGGACGGCGTCGGCGGGCAGCCCGGCGCCGCCGACGGCGTCGCGCAGGACGCGCACGAGGGCGGTGTTCGACTGGTACGCCGAGGAGGAGCCGCGCAGCAGGACGGCGTTGCCGGACTTCAGGCAGAGGGCGGCGGCGTCGACGGTGACGTTCGGGCGGCCCTCGTAGATGATGCCGACGACGCCGAGCGGGACGCGGACCTGGCGCAGGTCGATGCCGTTGGGCAGCGTGGAGCCGCGGACGACCTCGCCGACCGGGTCGGGCAGCGCGGCGACGTCGCGCACGTCGGAGGCGATGGCGCGGATCCGCTCGGGGGTGAGCGTGAGCCGGTCGATCATGCCCTCGCTGATGCCGGCCTCGCGGGCCTTGGCGACGTCCTTGGCGTTGGCCTCGACCACCTCACTCGCACGGACCTCCAGAGCGTCCGCGATGGCGAGCAGCGCGTCGTCCTTCTCGGCCCGGGGCAGCGGCGCGAGGGTCGCTGCGGCGGCCTTGGCGCGGTAGGCGGCCTCGGTGACCGGTGACATGGAGTCGTACGGAGAGAGCGTGGTCATGAGGGAAGGGTAGTGCGCCGGGCGGCTCGGTTCATCGTTCGTTCCGAAGCGCGAGACACTTCGTGGAACGGGTCAAAACGGATGGACGCCGACCGGGGACGCCGGCGGCGGTCCGTACCCCTCCGCGATGCGCTGGTGGTAGGTCGCGCGGTCGATGACCTCCAGGCCGACGATCTCCCAGGGCGGCAGCCCGGCGGTCTGCCGGTGCTCGCCCCACAGGCGCAGGGCGACGGCGGCCGCGTCGTGCAGGTCGCGGGCCTCCTCCCAGTAGCGGATCTCCGCGTGGTCGACCGCGTACCGGCTGGTCAGGAAGAAGGGATGGTCGTGGGCGAGCTGCTCCAGGGCGCGCCGGACCTCCGGGAGCGGGGCCTCCTTGCCGGAGACGCTGAGGGTGACGTGCCACAGGCGCGGGGTGTCGCCGGGTTCCTCGCCCCGGAACCGGTCCCCGGCCGCCACGCTCGTCAGGGCGCGCTCCTCACCGGCCGCGCGGGAGCCGGCACCACCGCGGGACGCCTGAGTCCCAGGGCGCACTCGTCGCACGACGGCCTCCTTCTGCACGTGGCGCTGCTGCGGAACAGTTCCCCGAGACAAAGTTGAGCAGGCCGCAAGGGATCGCGTGGCGGTTTTGCGGAACGTCCACCACCGGGGGCGGACGTTTCGACCCATTACGGGTGCAGAACCACCAGGTCGTCCCTGTGTACGACTTCGCGTTCGTACGCGGGTCCGAGTTCGCGGGCCAGTTCCCGGGTCGAGCGGCCGATGAGCCGGGGGATCTCCTTGGCGTCGAAGTTGACGAGCCCGCGGGCCACCGCCTGCCCCGTGCCGTCCCGCAGCTCGACCGGGTCGCCGGCGCTGAACTCGCCCTCGACGGCGGCGATGCCTGCCGGCAGCAGCGACTTGCGGCGGTCCACGACGGCCTGGACGGCGCCGTCGTCCAGGGTGAGTGCGCCCTGCGGCGTGGAGGCGTGCTGGAGCCACAGCAGCCGGTCGGCGGAGCGCTTGCCGGTGGGGTGGAAATAGGTACCGGTGTCCTGGCCGGTCAGGGCGTCGGCCGCATGAATGGCGCTGGTCAGGACGACGGGGACACCGGCGGCTGCCGCGATCCGGGCGGCCTCGACCTTGGTGACCATGCCGCCGGTGCCGACGCCGGCCTTGCCGATGCTGCCGATCTCGACGTGAGCGAGGTCGGAGGGGTGGCGCACCTCGCCGATGCGGGAGGTGCCGGGCCTGGCGGGGTCACCGTCGTAGACGCCGTCCACGTCGGACAGCAGCACCAGCAGGTCGGCGTGGACGAGGTGGGCGACGAGGGCGGCGAGGCGGTCGTTGTCGCCGAAACGGATCTCGTCGGTGGCGACGGTGTCGTTCTCGTTGACGACCGGGAAGGCGCCCATCGCGAGCAGCTTGTCCAGGGTGCGCGAGGCGTTGCGGTGGTGCGAGCGGCGGCTCATGTCGTCGGAGGTCAGCAGGACCTGCCCGACGCGGACGCCGTAGCGGGCGAACGAGGCGGTGTAGCGGGCGACCAGCAGGCCCTGGCCGACGCTGGCGGCGGCCTGCTGCCGGGCGAGGTCCTTGGGGCGGCGGCGCAGCCCCAGCGGGGCGAGGCCGGCGGCGATGGCGCCCGAGGAGACCAGGACGATCTCGCGCTCGCCGCCGCTGCGCACCTTGGCGAGGACGTCGACCAGCGCGTCCACGCGGTCCGCGTCCAGGCCGCCCGAGGCGGTGGTCAGCGAGGAGGACCCGACCTTGACGACGATCCTGCGGGCCTCGCCCACGGCCTGCCTTGCCCCTGCCACGTCGCCGTCCGTCCCCTCGCGTCGATTCGCTCCCTCACCAGGAAATCTACGGGACGGCCGGGCAGGGTGTGGCTCCGGTCCACGTTACGGACGGTGCAGCCCGCGTCACGGGAAGGCGGTCGCGCCCGGCCGGTCCCGCAGGGCGCCGGGAATCCGGTCTTCTTCTCACGGCCCCACCCAAGACAGGAATGCCGCCTTCCGCTACGGTCCGACGACACGCGGCGGTGACCGCTCCCCACACCCTGACGACACGCGCGTGTCGTCAGGAGGCCGCCGCGCGTTAACCCGGACGGCCGACCTGCGCCGACCCGACGCTCCTGGAGTGACCGCAGTGCCCGTACCTCTCCCCCGCCCACAGGCCCTTCTCAAGGGGCTGGTCACCGTCGTCCTGGCCGCCGCGTTCGCCGCACAGGCGGTCGCGGCGCTGCGGCCCGACGTTCCGCTGCTGATCGCCGCGACGGTCCTCTCCCTGGCCACCGAGGGCGTCCTGTACCGCTGGCAGCGCGGGGTGCTGTCACTGTTCGCCAAGTCACACGCGGACATCACCGTGCGGCACGTCCTGCGTGACCTGCTGCTGGTCGTGGCCCTGCTGCGGCTGGGCGAGCAGGACCGGGAGACCGTGTATGCCCCGCTGGTGGCCGGGCTGCTCGTCTTCTACGTGCTGCACTGCGCGATCCAGGCGGTCTCCGTGCTGGTGCGCCGCACCCGCACCCTGCCGGTGGTCACCCGGAACATCGACGCCTCGGCGCTGCGGCTGTCGCCGGCCCCGTCCGTGCTGCTGCGCCGCCCCGGACACCGGCTGCTGGTGTTCGGCCTGCCGGCCACGGCCGGGCTGCTGGCCAGCGCGCCGGGCGACCGGCCGCTGTACGCGGCCTCGGGCATCGCCCTGTCCCTCGCCCTCGGGCTGACGGGCCTCGGCGTGCTGCTCCTGCGCCTGCTGCCGGGCCGTCGTCCGGTCGGCGAGCAGGAGGTGCTCGACTGGTTCGACGCGTGGCTGGCCGCCTACCGGCCGACCGTCGGGCTGTACTTCTCCGGCGGTGCCTCCTCGGCCTACCAGGCGAACATGTGGCTGGAGCCGCTCGCCGGTCTCGAGGGCCGGCCGGTCATCGTGCTGCGCGAGCGGTTCATGGTGCAGAAGATCGCCGCCACGGACATCCCGATCGTGTGCCTGCCGAAGGTGTCGACGCTGATGCGCCTGGAGCACTCCACGCTCCAGGTCCTCATCCACCCGTCGAACTCCGGCAAGACCTCCCAGGTGCTGCGCATCCCCACCATCAAGCACACCTTCGTCAACCACGGCGAGAGCGACAAGCTCTCCTCCTGCAACCCCTACGCGAAGGCGTACGACGAGGTGTGGGTGGCCGGTCCCGCCGCGCGCGAGCGGTACGCCCTGGCCGAGGTCGGGGTCGAGGACAAGGACGTGGTGGAGACGGGCCGCCCGCAGCTGGACGGCGTGCTGCCCTACGCCGGGCCGCCGGCCGGGGCCGGGACGACCGTGCTGTACGCGCCGACCTGGGAGGGCTGGGACGGCAACCCCGGCAACACGTCGGTGATCGCGGCCGGCGAGAACCTGGTGCGGGCGCTGCTCGCGGACCCGGGCGTGCGGCTGCTGTACAAGCCGCATCCGCTGACGGGCTCGGTGGACCCGCGCGCGGGCGCGGCCGATCTGCGGATCCGGGAGCTGATCCGGGCGGCCAACCGGGAGCGGGCGGCGACGGGCCCCTCGGACACCGCGGAACTCGCCCGGTGCGCCGCCGAGCTGGACCGGCTCACGACGTCGGTCTTCCGGGCCGGGGCCGACACCGTGGAGCGGATGCTGGTGCAGTCGGCGCCGGAGCCGGGCCGGGCGGCGGCGGTGGCGCGCGCGACGGCCGCGTGGGAGGAGGCGTACTGGGCCTCGCTGCCGGAGGGCGAGCACCAGATCATCACGGACGCCCGGCCCACGCTGTACTCCTGCTTCAACGTGGCCGACCTGCTGATCAGTGATGTGTCGAGCGTGATCAGCGACTTCCTGGCGAGCGAGAAGCCGTACGCGGTGGCCAACACCAGCGGTCTGTCCGAGGACGCCTTCCGTGCGGCGTTCCCGACGGTGGTGGCGGCGACGGTGCTGACGCCCGACGCCGCCGGGGTGCCGGGCCTGCTGGAGACGGTCCGGCACCCGGAGGACGACGAACTGGCCGAGGCGCGCGCGGAGTTGAAGCTGCGCCTGCTGGGTCCGGCGGAGCCGTCGTCTCAGGAACGCTTCAACGACGCCGTCCGGGCGCTGTGCGGGGAGGCCCGGGACCACCGGGCCCGGGTGGCGGAGCGGCTGGCCGCGGTGCCCGGCCAGCGCACGGCGGCGGAGGTTCCGACCGCGCCGCGCTGAGCGGCGGCAGGCGCGGTCAGGCCGCGTGCCGCACCTCCCGTGAGGTGATGACCCGCCGCGCCTTGCGCACCGCCCGGCGTACGAACGTGTCGACGCCGCCCTCGCGGTAGCCGGGGAAGGCCCGGGCCTCCCGGGGCTCGGCGAGGTAGGCGGAGTCGGGGACGCCCGCGGCGCGGTCCCGGAAGTGCGGGTAGGCCAGGTACACCCGGCGGCCCTTCCTCTCCAGGAGGGCCGCCGCCTGCTTCTTGGCCTTGACGAACTTCACCACGTCCAGGAGCAGTTCCGGGCGCTGCTCGGCGACCAGGTGCAGCCGCAGCCGCTCGTGCACCTTGAGCCGGTGGGCGACGCCCTCGGTCCAGTGGGCGTCCATCAGCGGCTTGGCCAGCTCG
Source organism: Streptomyces sp. SID5643 (assembly GCF_009872555.1). Lineage (NCBI taxonomy): Bacteria > Bacillati > Actinomycetota > Actinomycetes > Kitasatosporales > Streptomycetaceae > Streptomyces > Streptomyces sp. SID5643. The sequence continues at coordinate 14,220 of NZ_WWIC01000215.1, read as the reverse complement.
AACTTGTGCCGGCGTATCTCCTCGCTGTCCGTCAGGTACTTGGGTCCGAACTGCGGCAGCAGCGTCACGAGGAAGGGCCGGATCATCAGCTGGTCGCGCCGGCCGCCCGCGGGAACGAGCTCGGCGATGAGCTCCATCAGGGCCCGCGCGGAGTCGAAGCGCAGCGTGTAACTGCCGCTCTTCGTCACGTGCTTGCCGTCATCGCGGCCGACCAGGTAGTAGCAGGTGTGGTCGGCGACCACGGAGACGCCGTCCGCCCGGAGATACGCCTCCATGGTGAACAGCGCGTCCTCGCCGGTGAACAGCGACTCGTCGAAGCGCATGCCGTGCCGGTCCAGCAGTTCGCGGCGGAACAGCTTCTGCGCGCTGAGCGTGAACTTGATGTTGGAGGAGAAGACGTCCGTCCGCTCCACCGTCCTGCCCCACATGGACTTCGGCGCCGAGCGGTTGACGCCCTCGACCTTGCCGAGCACCACGTCGGTGCCCGCCCGGTCGGCCATGTCGACCATGCGCTCCAGGGCCTCGGGACCCAGCCGGTCGTCGGCGTCGAGGAAGAAGACGTAGCGCCCGCCGGCCTTGCCCAGGCCGACGTTGCGCGGGCCGCTGGGTCCGCCGGAGTTCTCCTGACGGATCACCAGCACGCGCATGGGAGCGCGCTCGGCGAACTCCTCCAGGTACTCCCCCGTTCCGTCCGTCGAACCGTCGTCCACCGCGATGACCTCGACGCGCGTCGGATCGATGGTCTGTGCCTCGACGGACGAGAGGCACTCGATCAGATACGGCATCGCTTCGTACGCCCCGATGATCACACTCACATCAGGCTGCGTCACGGTCACGTTTCCCCCTAGTCAATGGGATATTCCCCCCGTATCGCCTCATTCGCTACTTGGTAGACGGGTGATCGAGGCAAGCGGTTGCCTCGCACGCGGGTGTTAGTGGGACAGGTCACACAGTGAGCGGACAGGGTCCGGGAAACAGAAAGAGTTCGGCCCCGAGGAGAAGCTCCTCGGGGCCGAACTCTCCAGTCAGCGGCGGCAGTTCAGCCCGTGCCGACCCCGTCCGTGTCACCGGCCGTGGGCACCCGCTGCCCCGGCACGGCGTTCGCCAGCTCGGCCTCGCTCTCCGCGAGGGCGGCCGCGTCCCGTGACTGCTGGCCGACGTTGCGCGTCTCGGCCTTGAGGGCGAGGTCCGCGACGGCGGTGTTGAACTGCTCCAGCGAGGTCGGCTCGTCCGGGCCCAGCAGGTACCGCTTGAGCTCCTTGCGGTCCTCGGCCAGCGGGTCGGCGTCCGGGGCGCGGACCGCGCCGAGCAGCTCGCCCAGCTCGGACGCGCTGTTGGACAGGATCACCGCGGCCCGCACCGCGGTGTTGTTCCGCTTGAACTCCTCGACGCCCACCGCGGCGGAGTCGGTGACCGCGTACGGCTTGCCGCTCGCGATGAAGTCGGAGACCACGCTGGAGATGTCGGAGACCATCGCGTCGGAGACGTTGAAGCAGTCGTACAGCCGGGGCTCGGCGCCGGTGATGACGCGGTGCTCCCAGGACGGGAAGGAACGCCAGTAGGCGTCGTTCCACTCGGCGCGCAGCCGGGCGGCCTCCTCGTGCCGGGCGACGTCGATCAGCCCGTCACGGGTGGCCACGGCCTCGTCGCCGCGGTCGCCGCCGGAGCCGGACAGCTGCGCGAGCCGGGCCTCGATGCGGCTCAGCTCGGCCTTGGCCTGGGCCTGGGCGGCGGTGTCGGCGACGAACCGCGTGTTGATGGCCCGCTCCGCGGCGGCCTTCTGCACCAGGGCGGTGATCCGCCGGTGCGCGGCGCCCGCCTCCTTGCTGACATTGCCGGTGAACGGGTGCGGCTTGTACAGGACGCGGACCGGCGGGTCGGCCTGCACGAGCTGCTTCACGATGTTCTCGCCGGCCAGCACGACCGAGGTGTTGCCCGGGTTGCCGTCCCAGCCCTCCCAGGTGGGGGCGTACAGCACGGTCGGGATGCGGCCCTCGGGCACGCCCTGCCAGGTCTGGATCGGGGCGAGCTGGGGGCGGCCGACCTCGACGATGTCGTCGTCGCGGACGCCGACGTCGGCGATGGCGTAGCGGTCGCGGCCCGCGCGGCCGGCCGTCCACACCTCGTCGTAGACCTTGCTGTACGGGTTGACGCTGGCGAGCTTGTCGCTGTCGCCGTGGCCGATGAAGACGTGCTTGATGGTGGGCACGCGCAGCATGTGGATGTTCTTGCCGACGTTGGCCGCGTAGAGCGCGACGCGCACCGTGGACAGGTCCATGTTCATCAGGTGCACCCCTCCGGGCACGCAGATGACGGGGACCGTGGTGGGCGCCAGGTTGTTCAGGATGGCCCGCTCACGCAGGATGATCAGCGGCTTGGAGTCCAGCTTCTCCATGGTGTCGAGCCACATGTTGACCTGGTAGGCGGAGTCCTTCGAACCGGAGAAGTACAGGACCGTCTCCGGCTTGTACTCGCCCAGCCAGTCGTCGACGGCGGCCAGGACCCTCTCGGCGTTCGGCGGGATCTTCCGGCCGCGCACGAAGGGCACGAGCGCCAGGACGTACAGGGTGGCCAGGGCCACGGTGACGCCGATGCCGATGAAGCCGATCAGGGCCGACTTGGCCTGCGCGGCGACCAGGATGCCGACGACCGCGAAGAGGTCGAGGTGGAGCATCTTCTCGGCGGAGCGGTGCAGCAGCCTGCGGGGCGGGGCGTCCGGGATGCGGATGCGGGAGGCCAGGTCGACGTTGCGGGTGGCGACCGGCATGCGGCGGCGGTTGCGTATCAGCTGCACCAGCGCACCGTGCGGGGCCTGAAGACCGTAGAAGGCGATGAAGCAGGCGATCGCCCCGTAGTAGATCAGGTTGTCCGCGAGGGACAGCCGGGCCAGCAGCAGCACGAGCAGCAGCTGCCGGATCAGGAAGCGGATCGGCAGTCCGGCCCGCACCTTGCCGAGGCGGTTGATCAGGTAGCTGCCCTTGCGGTGCAGATAGTGGTCCGCCAGGTACGTCACGGCGGCCGCTGCCGCGAAGGCGGGAACGCTCGGGACGAGCGCGGCCAGCATGAGGGCGGGGAAGCCCGCCACCATGAGGACCGCCGCGGCCAGCTCGGCCGCGCTGCCCACCCGGGCGACGCGAATAGCGGTGGATATCACGGAGAAACCTGCTCTTGGGAGGGGTGTGCCGGTCTTGGTTCGAGAATGCGGCTGGTCTGTGAATATTCGCGAGACGGTATGGATTCAGGCCCCTGCGAACACTCCTGTCGACGGAAAACCGTTAACAGGAGGGCGCAGAGGCCTGAATTACCGAAGTCTATTTGGCGCCAATTATTACACGCCGTCCTGCCGGTCCAGCACCGTGGCCAGCGCCTGCTCGAAGCCGGAGGCCCGGGCCGCACCGGCCGTCGGGTCCTGCTGGCGGACGTCGATGACGTGGCCGGTGAGCTCGGAGAGCAGCACGTCGAGGGAGGTGCGGGCCACGGCCTCGGAGGACAGCAGGGAGCCCGACGGCTCCTGGCCGAACGCCTTGGTGCGCATGGGGGTGGCGGTGCGCTCGGGGTTGATGCAGTTGACGCGGACGCCGTCGCCGGCCCACTCGTCGGACAGCGCCTGGGTGAGGTTCACCATGGCGGCCTTGGTGGAGGAGTACAGGCTGTACTCGGCCCGGCCCCGGGTGTAGCTGCTGGAGGTGTAGAGCAGCAACTGGCCCTTGGTCTCGGACAGGTACTTGTACGACGACCGGGCGATCTGCACCGGGGCCAGGTAGTTGACCTTCAGCGCCTCCTCGATGGTGGCGTTGTCGGTCTCGGCGAGCTTGCCTATGCGCAGCACGCCGGCGGTGTTGACCACGTAGTCGATGCGGCCCGTCTCGGCGTAGGCCTTGGACAGCGCGTCGTCGACCTCCTCCGGGTTCTCCACGTGGGTGCCGGTGGTGGAGCGGCCCAGCGCGTAGACCTTGGCGCCGTAGGACTCGGCGAGCTCGGCGATGTCCTTGCCGATGCCGTAGCTGCCGCCGAAGACGACCATGGTCTTGCCGGTGAGCAGCTCGCGGTAGGCCTCCTCGGAGACCTGCTCGGGCGCGGCCGTGGAGGCGAGCTGGAAGAGCTTGTCGGCGATGAAGACGTCGACGGGCTGGGTGACCTTCATGTTGTACTCGTCACCCGCGACGACGTGGATCGGCACGTCGGGCAGGTACTTGAGCACGACGGAGCAGTCGTCGGTCGCCTGGAAGTTGGGGTCACCGGCGGCGACCTCGTAGGCCCGCTTGATCGTGGACAGCTTGAACGCCTGCGGCGTCTGGCCGCGGCGCAGCCGGGAGCGGTCCGGGATCTCGGTGATGAACTCGCCGTCCTCGCCGTGCGTGCGCGTGACGATGATGGTGTCCGCGGACGGGATGGCCACGTCGACGGCCTGGTAGCGCTCCAGGGCGACGACGCAGTCGTCGATGACGCGCTGCGAGAGCAGGGGGCGCACGGCGTCGTGGAAGAGGACGTTGGCGTCCTCGCCCTCGGCCAGGCCCTCACCCAGCGCGGCGATGGCGCGCTCGGTGGTCTCGTTCCGCGTGGAGCCGCCCTCGATGACCTTCGAGACCTTCTTGAATCCGGCCTTCGCGACGATCTTCTCGATGTCGGGCACATAACCCGGAGCCATCAGCACGATGACGTCGTCGATCGAGTCGGTGTTCTCGAAGGTGGTCAGCGTGTGCTCGATGACTGCCTTGCCGGCGATCTTCAGCAGCTGCTTGGGGATCGACAGACCCACGCGCTGGCCGGTGCCACCGGCCAGGATCACTGCGGTGGTACGGGGCTTGGCTATGTGCTGGGACACAGGTGACCTACCTTGGGGCGACAGGGAACTCGGAAATGGTCCCACTTGTGGTTACCGCAATGCAAGGTGAGCGACCTCCACCGCATATGTGCGCGCAACCCCTCATTCACCTGGTGACGCCGGTGATTGGCGAGACGGTTCCGCCGGCGATGCAGGCGCCCCGGGAATTGCTGTGAGTAACTCCACAGGAGCGCAGCGGTGCCGGAGACGCCCTGCGCCGACGGCGGCCGAGGACCCGTCCGAGTTCCTTGGACGATGTCCGGTGCACGGTACGCGCTTTGCGGGTGTGCCCGGCGCCACGGCGACGGCGGCGCCCGCGGAATTCCTGGTCAAGATTCCGCAGCATTTCGGTCTCGGCCGGAGCAATACGGCGTGAGCCCGGGACTCCTCGGAGTCCCGGGCTCACGCGCGACGCGGGCCGGTCAGACGACCTCGACGCCCGGACGGCCCGCCCGGACCCTCAGCCGGGCCAGCGTGCTCGGGGTCGCCGTGGTCTGCCGGACCGTGTCGACCACCCGGACCTGGGCGTCGATGCGGTCGCGGTGGACGTCGAAGAGGTGGTAGCCGCGGTGGGCGTCGAGCAGCTTCCAGTGCGGGTTGTCCGGGCGCCGCGGGTCCCACTCCCTGCGGAAGGCCTCCTGGTCCTGGTCGCCGTTGCTGGAGATGGAGGTGCCGACGAACTCGGCTCCGACGACGTCCGAATCCGGGTCGGCGTAGTCCGCCTTGAGGTCGCTGATCATCGTCAGGTGCCGGTCGCCGGAGAGCACGACCGGGTTGCGGACCTGCCGGAACTCCTGGAGGAACCGGTTGCGTTCGGCCTGGTAGCCGTCCCAGGCGTCGTAGAACCAGAGTTTGCCCTCGCCGACCTTGAGGTCCGTCTCGGCCATCATGATCTGGGAGGCGATGAGGTTCCAGCGGGCGGGCGAGTTCTTGAGCCCGTTCAGCAGCCACCCCTTCTGCTGCGCGCCCAGCATGGTCAGCGACGGGTCCTGGGCGCCTTCCTGGCTGGTGGCCTGGTCGCTGCGGTACTGACGGGTGTCCAGGACGTTGAGCCGGGCCAGGCGGCCGAACTCCAGGCGGCGGTACATCCGGATGTGCGGGCCGTCCGGGACGGCGGTGGCACGGACCGGCATGTGCTCGTAGAACGCCTGGTAGGCGGCGGTGAGCCGGGCCACGAACGCGTCGTGCGGCTGCTTGTCGGGGTCCTGGGGGATCTCGCCGGCGAAGTCGTTGTCCACCTCGTGGTCGTCGAAGGTCACCACGAACGGCGCGTTCGCGTGCATCGCCGCGAGGTCGGGGTCCGTCCGGTACTGGGCGTACCGGTTGCGGTACTGGACGAGGCTGAACGGCTCGCCGGTGCCCTCGTGGCGCCGCAGGGCCGTCGCCGAGGGCGTGGACTCGTAGATGTAGTCGCCGACGAACACCACGACGTCCGGGTCCTGGTCGAGCATGTCCGCGTATGGCGTGAAGTAGCCGTGCTGCCAGTTCTGGCAGGAGGCGAGGGCCATGCGCAGGGAGCCACCGGAGCTGTAGGGGTGGGGGGCGGTGCGGGTGCGGCCCACGGGCGAGAGCTGCCCGCTGGTGCGGAAGCGGTACCAGTAGGTACGGCCCGCGCGCAGTCCGCGTACGTCCACGTGAACGCTGTGCCCGTACTCGGGCCGGGCCTGGGCGGTGCCCCGCCGGACGAGCTTTCTGAACCGGTGGTCCTCCGCGAGCTGCCACTCGACCGGCACGACCCGGTCGGGCATGCCGCCGCCGTTCAGCGGGTCAGGGGCGAGCCTGGTCCACAGCACGATGCCGTCCGGGAGCGGGTCGCCCGAGGAGACGCCGAGGCTGAACACACCGTCCGGCAGCGGGGTTTCGGCCGCACGGGCGGCGGCCGGAAGCCACAGCTGGGCGGAGGCGGCGGCGCCGAGCACCGCGGCACCCGCGGTCAGAAAGCGGCGTCGGTCGGGGGATACTGCTCCGGTCATCGGCTGACTCCCTTACCTCGCTGGCCACTTGGACACGGGGAAGCTTCACGCTCGCGGGCGGTCCGCCCGCTGAACGCCGGGGTTCACGTACATGACAACTAAGCAGACAAAGAGAGACTCGCCGCCAGCATCGGAACAAGCCGTTGCCGGGGCGAGTCTGACAGGTGATCAGTACCGGGTCAGCGAGCGAAACCCCTGCCGAGGGAGGAGCCGCTCCTGACCGTGCCGAGGGTGCCCGCGCCGAAGCCGACCGAGCCGGTCGCGGTGGGAGTGTTCACGGGATTGGGGAACGCCCAGACCCCGCCGTCCCGGTTCTCGCCGGTGGCGCCGGTGAACAGCTCGGCCCGGCCATCGCCGTTGACGTCGAGCAGGTTGGTGTCGGCACCGAAGAAATCGTTCCGCTCCGCGGTGCCAGGAACGTTCCTGGTGTTCTGGCTGATGCTGTAGGCGCCGTTCCCGGTGAGCCCGGACCTGCCGCCGCGCAGGACGGTCACCTGGCCGGCCGCGTACACCTCGCCGAGGTCCTCGCTCGCGCTGCCGGTGGAGACGTCCGCGTGGCCGTCGGCGTTGACGTCACCGACGGAGATGCCCCCGCCGAAGCCGTCGGACCACTCCGAGCTTCCGGGCACACCCGGGGTTTCCTGCGTGATGATCGCCGTACGGGAGGTGTCGGGGCCGTCGGCCGAGCCGTGCACCACGCCGATCTGGCCGCCCTTCAGCAGCGGGTCGTCGAGGTCGGCTTCGCCGAAGCCGTCGTTCGGGCGGCCGATGACGAGGTCGGCGTACCCGTCCTTGTCCACGTCGCCGACGCCGAGGCTCTCGCCGCCGCGCATGCGCGTGCCGTCGGGGTTGTTCACCGGGACGGGGGCGCTCAGGCCGTCATGGGTGCCCCGCAGGAAGACCGCGCGCCGGTGCCTGTAGTCGGGGTCGTGCATGTCGTCGTCGCTGACGTCGTGGATGAGCGCGACCAGGTCCGTGATGCCGTCGTGGTCGACGTCCCCGGCCGCCACGTCGTCCGTGACGTACGCGGGCTCGATGGCCAGGGTCCGGCTCTTCGCGGCACCCGTGGTGCGGTCGAACGGCCCGGACAGCAGGCGGGTGCCGGTGGCCAGATCCAGCCGGCCGTCGCCGTCGAAGTCGCCGAGCGCCGGGGTCTCGGCGTCGACCCGGTCCTGTTCGGTGCCGGTGGCCACGGCCGTACCGCCCGACAGGCCCCGCTTCCCGCCCCACAGCACGGCTAGCGTGCCGGCGCGGGTGACCTCCCCGACGCTCTCACCCGGGGCGCCCACGACCAGGTCGGCGTAGCCGTCGCCGTCCAGGTCGCCGGCGGCGAGGCCGTCGCCGTAGTCGTCGTTGGTCTCGGCGGCACCGGGTATGCCCGGGGTGTTCTGGCTGATGACCTGTTTGTGCGTCAGGTCGAGGCCCTTGGCCGAGCCGTAGACGACGGCCACGTACCCGGCCTGGGCCCGGCCGTCGACCTTGCCGCGCGGCGCGGCGACGGCCAGGTCCTGGTAACCGTCACCGTTGAAGTCGTCCCGGAGCTTCTTCTCGGTGACGGACGGGGCGGCGGAGACGGCGTGCGCGGCCACCGGGGTGGTCACGGCCGCGACGACGGCGACAGCTGCCGCGACCGCCCGGCCGACCCTGCGCTTGCTCATGGACTGTGGCACGTCGACTCCGTTGATCCGCTGGGCACCTGTGGTGCGGCGAGGAACAAGATCCTCACCGCACCGCCCTGTACGACTCACCGGAGAACGGCTTGGTTGCACCGAAGCCCGTTGCTCATGTGCCCTTTTGGACTAGAACGGCTCGAAGTCGTCGAACTCCTGCTGGGCCTCGTCCCGTTCGGCCTGCCGGTCCTTGCGGCGCTGCGCGGCCGGCCGCTCCCCCTCCAGCCGGTGGTCCTCACCGCGGCGGCCGAGCATCTCGGCGCCGGCCGTCACGGACGGCTCCCAGTCGAAGACGACCGCGTTGTCCTCGGGTCCGATGGCCACGCCGTCGCCGCCTCGGGCGCCGGCCTTCATCAGCTCCGCTTCGACACCGAGCCGGTTGAGCCGGTCCGCGAGGTATCCGACGGCTTCGTCGTTGTTGAAGTCGGTCTGGCGCACCCAGCGTTCGGGCTTCTCACCGCGCACCCGGAACAGCCCGTCGGCCTCCTGCGTCACGGTGAAGCCGGTGTCGTCCACGGCCTTCGGCCGGATCACGATCCGGGTGGCCTCTTCCTTCGGCTTCGCGGCCCGCGACTGCGCCACGACCTCCGCGAGCGCGTACGACAGCTCCTTCAGGCCCATGTGCGCCACGGCCGACACCTCGAACACGCGGTAGCCGCGCGCCTCCAGGTCGGGCCGCACCATCTCGGCCAGGTCCTTGCCGTCCGGTACGTCGATCTTGTTCAGGACGACGATCCGCGGCCGGTTGTCCAGCCCGCCGTACTGGCGCAGCTCCTCCTCGATGATGTCGAGGTCGGAGACGGGGTCGCGCTCGGACTCCAGCGTCGCGGTGTCCAGGACGTGCACGAGCACACTGCACCGCTCCACGTGCCGCAGGAACTCAAGGCCCAGGCCCTTGCCCTGGCTGGCCCCGGGGATCAGCCCGGGCACGTCGGCGATCGTGTAGACCGTCGAACCGGCGGTGACGACACCGAGGTTGGGCACGAGCGTGGTGAAGGGGTAGTCGGCGATCTTCGGCTTGGCCGCGCTCAGCACCGAGATCAGCGACGACTTGCCGGCGCTCGGGTACCCGACGAGCGCCACGTCGGCGACGGTCTTCAGCTCCAGGACGACGTCCCGCAGATCTCCCGGCTCACCGAGCAGCGCGAATCCGGGCGCCTTGCGCCGCGCGGAGGCCAGCGCCGCGTTGCCGAGCCCGCCCCGGCCGCCCTGCGCGGCGACGTACGACGTGCCGTGCCCGACCAGGTCGGCGAGGACGTTGCCCGCCTTGTCCAGCACGACCGTGCCGTCCGGCACCGGCAGGACGAGGTCCTGGCCGTCCTTGCCGGAGCGGTTGCCGCCCTCGCCGGGCTTGCCGTTGGTGGCCTTGCGGTGCGGGGAGTGGTGGTAGTCGAGCAGCGTGGTGACCGACTGGTCGACGGTGAGGATCACGTCCCCGCCGCGCCCGCCGTTGCCGCCGTCCGGCCCGCCGAGGGGCTTGAACTTCTCACGGTGGACGGAGGCACAGCCGTGGCCTCCGCTACCCGCGGCGACATGCAGCTCGACGCGGTCCACGAAGGTGGTCATGGGATGTGCCTCCAGTTACTGCGGGAATGTCTAGGGGTAACACGCGAAAGGCGGACCCGCTTCCCGTGAGGGAAGTGAGGTCCGCCTCGCGAAAGTTTCCGATCAGGCGACCGGAACGATGTTCACGACCTTGCGGCCACGGTGGGTGCCGAACTGCACCGAACCGGCCTCGAGGGCGAACAGCGTGTCGTCGCCACCACGGCCGACGCCGGAGCCCGGGTGGAAGTGGGTGCCACGCTGACGGACCAGGATCTCACCCGCGTTGACGACCTGACCGCCGAAGCGCTTCACGCCGAGCCGCTGGGCATTGGAGTCGCGACCGTTCCGGGTGGACGATGCGCCCTTCTTGTGTGCCATTTCTCCTCAGTCCCTTACTTCGCAGCCGTGGGGATCTCAGTGACCTTGATCGCCGTGTACTGCTGGCGGTGGCCCTGGCGACGGCGGTAACCCGTCTTGTTCTTGTAGCGCAGAATGTCGATCTTCTGGCCCTTGTGGTGGTCCACGACCTCGGCCTGGACCTTGATGCCGGCCAGCACCCACGGGTCGCTGGTCACGGCGTCGCCGTCGACAACGAGCAGGGTCGAGAGCTCGACCGAGTCGCCAACCTTGGCAGTGGAAATCTTGTCAACCTCAACGATGTCGCCGACAGCAACCTTGTGCTGGCGACCACCGCTGCGCACGATGGCGTACACGCGGAACTCACTCTCTAGCTCGGGAAACGGCACCCCCGCAGGCCAGCCGCCCGACTCAGCGAGCAGCCTCTCCTGGCGCCCGGCGCCCGGAGGATGAGGTTTACGGGGATGTGACGTGTCAGTCGACACGCCGACGGTCAAGGTTACGGGGCCGCGGCCGAAGGGGTCAAACCGAGCCGGGCCCGCCGCCTGTGCGACCGGTCACGCCGGTCGCACAGGCGGTGGATCTCAGCCTTCGTCGGTGGAAGCCGAGACGGAAGACGCGGACGACGCCGACTGCTCCGCCGCCACGGTCTTCTTCGACGCGGTCTTCTTGGCGGCCGTCTTGGTGGTCTTCGCCGCCTTCTTGGCCGTCGTCTTCTTGGCGGCGGTCTTCTTCGCCGCGGTCTTCTTGGTGGTGGCGGCCTTCTTCGCCGTGGCCTTCTTCGCCGTCTTGCGGGCCGTCTTCTTGGCGGGCGCCGACTCCTCGGCGGCCTCCTCCGTGACGGCACCGTCGGACGCGGGCACCTGCGGGGCCTCCGCGGACACCAGGTCCTCGGACGCGGCCGACGGGACGACCACGACGGCCGTCTCCTCGGACGCCGTCGACACCGTCGGCTTGCGCACGGCACGGCGCCGCGGACGGGCCGGGGCGGCGCTCTCGGCGGGCGCCTCGGGCTGTCCGGCCGGCTCGGGCACCTCGGTGGCCTCGGCCTCGGACACCGCCGGTGCGGTCTCGGCGACCGTCACCACGGCCGCCTCGGCCCCCGCCGGAGAACCCGCCGGAGCGGACACCTTGCGGGTGGCCCGCCGCCGGGTACGGCCCTTGGGCGCGGCGTCCTCGGCCGGAGCGGCCTGCGCGGCCTCGACCACCGGGTCCTCCACGGCCATCGGCTCGGCCTGCGCCTCGGCGGCCGGCTCCGGCTGCACCGGACGGGCGACCTCCTGCTCGGCGGTCACGTCCTGAGCCGTCGGCACCTCGGCCTCGGCCTGCTCGGCCCTGCCCCGGCCGCGCCGGGTCCCGTCCCTGCCCTGCTCGGCCCTGGGCTCCGCCGTCTCGCCCCGCGGGGCACCCGCCGGAGCCGACACCCGCCGGCTCGCCCGGCGTCGCGACCGGCCACGGCCCGCTGCGGCCTCCGCCTCGGCGGCGCTGCTGTACAGCTCCTCGTCGGGCTCGAAGGACGGCTCGGGCAGCGCGATCGGCTCGGCGACCTCGGCCACGACCTCCGCCTCCGTCTCGGCCTCCTGCTCGGCGGTCTCGACGGCGGCCTCGTGCACGTGCGGCTGCTCGGCGGCACCGGCACGGGCGCGCTTCTTGCGCTTGCCGCCGCCTCCGGGGGCCGTCGGCTGCTCCATGTGCACGATGACACCGCGGCCGTTGCAGTGGACACACGTCTCGGAGAAGGACTCCAGCAGGCCCTGCCCGACCCGCTTGCGGGTCATCTGCACGAGCCCCAGCGAGGTCACCTCGGCGACCTGGTGCTTCGTACGGTCGCGGCCCAGGCACTCCAGCAGGCGCCGCAGCACCAGGTCCCGGTTGGACTCCAGCACCATGTCGATGAAGTCGATGACGATGATGCCGCCGAGGTCGCGCAGCCGCAGCTGACGCACGATCTCCTCGGCCGCCTCCAGGTTGTTCCTGGTGACCGTCTCCTCCAGGTTGCCGCCCTGGCCGGTGAACTTGCCGGTGTTGACGTCGACGACGACCATCGCCTCGGTCCGGTCGATCACCAGCGAACCACCGCTGGGCAGCCAGACCTTGCGGTCGAGGGCCTTGGCGAGCTGCTCGTCGATCCGGTACGTGGCGAAGACGTCGACCTCGGAGGTCCACTTCGACAGCCGCTCGGCGAGGTCCGGCGCGACGTGCGAGACGTACCCGTGGATGGTCGACCACGCCTCGTCACCGCTGACGACGACCTTGGAGAAGTCCTCGTTGAAGATGTCGCGCACGACCCGGACGGTCATGTCCGGCTCGCCGTACAGCAGCGTCGGTGCGTTGCCGTTCTTGGCCTTCTTCTGGATGTCCTCCCACTGCTGCTGAAGCCGCTCGACGTCCCGGCGCAGCTCGTCCTCGCTCGCGCCCTCGGCGGCGGTGCGCACGATGACACCCGCGTCCTCGGGGACGATCTTCTTGAGGATCGTCTTCAGCCGGGCCCGCTCGGTGTCGGGCAGCTTGCGGCTGATGCCGGTCATGGAGCCCTCGGGCACGTACACGAGGTAGCGGCCCGGCAGGGAGACCTGGCTGGTCAGACGCGCGCCCTTGTGGCCGATCGGGTCCTTCGTCACCTGGACGAGCACCGACTGGCCGGACTTCAGGGCGGACTCGATGCGCCGCGGCCCGTTGGCCATGCCCAGCGCCTCGAAGTTGACCTCACCGGCGTACAGCACCGCGTTGCGGCCCTTGCCGATGTCGATGAAGGCGGCCTCCATCGACGGCAGCACGTTCTGCACCTTGCCGAGGTAGACGTTGCCGACGTACGAGGTCGACTGCTCCTTGTTGACGTAGTGCTCGACGAGCACGTTGTCCTCGAGGACGCCGATCTGCGTGCGGTCGCCGTGCTGGCGGACGACCATCACGCGCTCCACGGCCTCGCGGCGGGCCAGGAACTCGGCCTCGGTGATGATCGGCACCCGGCGGCGGCCCTGCTCGCGGCCTTCGCGGCGGCGCTGCTTCTTGGCCTCCAGACGGGTCGAGCCCTTGATGGACTGCACCTCGTCGGACGGCTCGGCCTTGGGGCGGGGCTCGCGGACCTTGACGACCGTGCGCTCGGGGTCGTCGTCGGAGGGCTCGGCCTCGGTGCCGGAGTCACCGGCACGGCGACGGCGGCGACGGCGACGGCGGCTGCTGCTGGAACCGCCTGCGCCGGACTCGTCGCGGTCGGTGGCGTCCTCGGAGTCCTCGTCGTCCTCCTCGGCGCCGTCCTCGGTGTCCTGCGCGGCGCTCTGCTCGGACTCGGCGTCCTCACCGCCCTCACCGTCGGCGTCGGCGTCGGCGGACTCACCGCGCCTGCGGCGGCGGCCGCCCCGGCGACGGCGGCGGCGCGAGCCGGTGCCCTCGGACTCCTCCTGGTCGTCACCGTCGGCCTGGTCCTCGGCGGTGTCGTCGGCCTCCTCCGCGTCGTCGGCGGTGGTGTCGACGGCGGTGGTCTCGGGGGCCGGAGCCTGTGCCTCGGCGTCGTCACCGGCACCCCGGCGCCGGCGCCGGCGACGCGAACCGCCGGCCGGCTCCTCGCGCCGGTCCTCGGCCGGTGCGGGCTCCTCGCTCTCCTCGGGCTCCGCCGCCCCGGCCGCTTCGGCGGCGGCAGCGGCGGCCGCCCGCTCCGGCGTCTGGAACTGGGGCTCGGTGAAGACGGGTGCCTGGAACAGCGCGACGGCGGGCCGCCTCGGACGAGAGGGCGACTCGATCTCGCCGTCGGCAGCCTCCGCGGACGCCCGGGCGGCGGCCTTCGAGGCCCGGGCGCCCTTGGCGGGCTGGGCGGGCTCGGCGAAGCCGCCGGCGGCCCGGCGCACGACCC
>NZ_WWIC01000214.1:0-39693 GCF_009872555.1 Streptomyces sp. SID5643 | reverse complement strand
TCGGCGGCCGGGGCGGGGGCCTGCGCGGGAGCGGCCGGAGCGGACGCGGGAGCGGTGGTGGTCCCCGCGGCCCCCGCGGCCGCGGTACCCGCCGGAGCCGAGGCGGCAGCCGCCCCCGGCTTGTAGTCGGCGAAGAAGTCCCACCAGGCTCGGTCTACGGAATTCGGGTCCTGGAGGTACTGCTGATAGATCTCGTCGACGAGCCACTCGTTGGCACCGAACGACGCGGCAGGGTTCTTCCCCGCTTGGTCGGTGTCGGTCGAGATGCTCGAGTTACTGGGGGACTGTGGCGACACGGCGGCAACCGCCCTCTTCCGCTTCACAAGATGATGGACAGCGGGAATCAAGGCTACGCCCCCTGGACGGGGAAGGTCAGGTCGGGCCGGGGCAACGTCGTGCAAGTCACATCTGGAACCGTGTTTCGGGGCTTGAAATGGCGGGAAACAAGCGTGGTTCCGCTTAACGAGGGAAGGGCTCGGCAGGGCCCCGGGCGCCGGTGGCGCGGGCCTGTGCCTGATCACACGTGTCCGTCAGCGCGGACATCCGCGGATCTTGTGGCTCCGCTTCGAACTTTACGTCAACTTGGCACAGATGACAGTCCCGGAAGAGTGACAAGAATCCGGCAACCCCGCTCGGATTCGGCCACCCCGATCCGGCCCCCGTGCAGGTCCACCGCCCAGCGGGCGATCGCGAGACCGAGACCTGTGCCGCCGTCGCTGCCCGGCCCCTGCGGCCGCTTGGCGCTGCCGCGGTTGAAGCGCTCGAAGACGCGGTGCCACTCGGACTTGGGGATGCCGGGACCCTCGTCCAGGACCTCCAGCTCCAGCGACTCCGGCAGCGGGCCGCGCCGCGCCTTGACCGTCACCCGGCCGTGCGGCGGGCTGTGCTTGACCGCGTTGTCGATGAGGTTGGCGACGACCTGGTGGATGCGCTCCGGGTCCGCGTGCGCGGTCAACTCCGGTGGGTGGACGTCGAGGTGCAGATGGACGTCCGTACGGGTGTGACTGCCCGAGCCGGTGGCGATCCCCGCGCGCACCGAGGCGACCATGTTGGCCTCCTTCAGCACGCCCGACAGGTACGGCCACACCTCGAACCGCCGCTGTTTCAGCGGGACGACGCCGTTGTCCAGGCGCGACAGGTCCAGCAGCGTCTCCACCAGCCGGCCGAGGCGCTCGGTCTGCTTCAGCGCCGTGCGCATGGTCTCCGGGTCGGCCTGGGTGACCCCGTCGACGATGTTCTCCAGCACCGCGCGCAGTCCCGCGATGGGTGTGCGCAGCTCGTGCGAGACATTCGCCACGAGTTCCTTGCGCTGGCTGTCCTGGGCCTCCAGCTCATCGGCCATGGCGTTGATCGTCACGGCCAGGTCGCCCAGTTCGTCACGGCGGTTCTCCCGCGTGCGGCGGGTGTAGTCGCCCTGCGAGATGGAACGGGCCACCGCTGTCATCTCGTCCAGCGGTGCCGTGAGCGAATGCGCCACGAACTGCGTGATGAGAAGCGTGGCGATCATCGAGAAGACCGTGATGAAGCGCAGCTCCGTCTTCGTGTGCACCGCGATCACCGACAGACCTGTGGTGATCAGCACCGAGATGACGACCAGCGCGCCCAGCTTGGTCTTGATCGAGAACGGGCTCACCCCGCCCCAGGGATCCGGCTCCCCGGGGGCTCTCCGTCCGGCCGGGCCACCGCTCATGGCGTCGGGGTCTCCAGGGCGTAACCCACGCCGTGCACCGTGCGGATCCGCTCGGCGCCGATCTTCCGGCGCAGCGCCTTGATGTGGCTGTCGACGGTGCGGGTGCCGGAGGCGTCCGCCCAGTCCCAGACCTCGGCGAGCAGCTGCTCACGGGAGAGCACCGCGCGCGGGGTGTTGGCGAGGCACACCAGCAGGTCGAACTCGGTGGGCGTGAGGTGGACGTCCTCGCTGCGCACCCGGACCCGGCGCTGCGCGTGGTCGATCTCCAGCTCGCCGAGGCGCAGGATGCCGGAGCGGGGGGTGGCCGCCGCGATGGCGGCCCGCTCCACCCGGCGCAGCAGTACGTGCACGCGCGCCGCCAGCTCCCGCATCGAGAACGGCTTGGTCATGTAGTCGTCGGCGCCGACCCCGAGGCCGACCAGCATGTCGGTCTCGTCGTCGCGCGCGGTGAGCATCATCACCGGCACCGGGCGGGCGGCCTGCACGCGCCGGCAGACCTCCAGACCGTCGAAGCCGGGCAGCATGATGTCGAGGATCAGCAGGTCCGGCTGCCACGCCTCGGCCGTGTCGACCGCGGCGGGGCCGTCGCCCGCCGTTTGCACGAGGAATCCCTCGGCCCGCAGGCGGGTCGCGATGGCGTCCACGATCGTCGCGTCGTCCTCGACCACCAGGACCCGGCGCTGTGCGCCAGGAGTAGCCGTCGCCGAACCGTTGTGGGAGGTCTGTGTCTGCTCCATCGCCCGCCCCTGGGGTGTGCTTTCCGGAATCAGTGGGGTGATTCCTTCTGACTGGCTATGCCTGCGCATGGTTGCGATTGACGCTTGAATGATCGGCGTCAGGGGAGCAGCGTACGGGGAGTCAGTACGCCTTTGCTATCCAGGGCTGATGGCGAGGTGCACCACGTCGGGAACGCCCCGGGCAACCGGGATCTCTTCGGTACGCACCTGTTGGAACCCGGCATTCCGCAAGGTTTCCTCGAACTCCGGGGACGGCTGGGCGGACCAGACGGCGAGAACCCCGCCCGGTCTCAACACCCTTGCACAGCTTGCCAGTCCGGCCATTCCGTAGAGATGTCCGTTGTCGTCCGTGACGGTCCAGTCCGGCCCGTTGTCGATGTCGAGGCACAGGGCGTCGTACGTGTCGGATGTCTCATTGACGTGTGCGACGAGATCGGTCTCGACGATTTCCGTTCGGGGGTCGCCCATGGCCCGGGCGGAGAGCGCGGCGAGCGGGCCGTCGCGATGCCATGCGACGATCGCGTGCTCGCGTTCCACCACCGTGATCCGTCCCCAGCGCGGGTCCGCCGCGGCGTGCGCGAGGGAGAAGCCGACGCCGAGTCCGCCGATCAGGACGTCGGGGCGGTCCCGGCCGGCCAGCGCGTCCAGTGCCGCGTCGACCAGCCGCCGCTCCGAGCGGCCGTCGGAGGTGTCCATCAGGAAACAGCCGTTGGCGATGATCTCCAGCCGGTCGCCGTGCCGGCGCAGCACCACCTCGCCGTGCGGCCCCTCGCGACGGTCCAGGACATCGGGAATGTCGTACGGGGTAGGCATGGGGGCATCCTGGCAGGGGCGGGGGGTGCGGTGCCCGGTATTTCCCCGCGGCCCGGGCGGGACGCGGGGCGGGGCTGACGGGTTGCTGTGAATCGGCTCTCGCGTGGCGCGGATCACAGACAGCGGGGTGTCCGGGGCGAAGGCTGGGACCCGACGGAAGGAGTGCCCGCTGTGGAACGGACCGCGCCGCCCCCCGAGACGGCCACGCCGGCCCCGCCCGTGGCCGGCGTGCCGGGGCTGCTGGACGCAATGCCGCGGCAGCGGGGCCCGCACGGGGCGGCGGCTGCGGGAGTACGGGAGCCCGCCCGGGCGGCCCTGCCCCGGCCGCGGGCGCTGCGCCCCTGGCTGCTGCTGCCCACCCCCACGGGAACGCCGTTCACCTTCGGGTACACCACTCTCCTCTGTCTCACCTCGCTGATCACCGCCCACGCGGACCCGGCTCTGGTGCACGCGCTGCTCCAGGGCTCCAGCACGGACGTGGCCCATCTGGTGCGCTCGCCGGAACTGGTGCTGCTCGGCAGCGCGCTGTGGGTCGCGGGCGGGGTGACCTCGCCCTTCGCCATCGCCTTCGTGCTGGTGCTGACCGCGCTGGAGCGGCGGATCGGCAGTCTGCGCACGGCCGGTGTCTTCCTCCTCGGGCACGTCCTCGCCACCCTCGCGACCGAGGTGCCCGTGGGGCTCGCGGTACTGGCCGGGCACCTCCCCGGCAGCTCCCTGCACCGCCTCGACTACGGCGTCAGCTTCGGCGTCGCCGCCGGCATCGGCGCCCTGGCGGGTCTGCTGCCGCTCTGGCTGCGCCTGCCGCTGCTGACCGCCTTCGGCTGGATGCTCCTGACGGACCTGCTCGCCTTCACCGACCCGATGACGAACTGGGGGCACCTCATCGCCCTGGGCATCGGGATCGCCACCTGGCCGGTGGTCCGGCGTTGGTGCGCGTCGCGCCTCGGCCCGGCCGGGGGCTGAAAGCGGGACCCCTCAGCCCCGGGCGGTGGCAGGCGGAGCGTACTTCGCGCTGGTCAGCGGGGCCACGACCGTCCAGCCCAGCGCCTCGTAGAGCCCCCGCCCCGCGGGGGTCCCGGCCAGGACGCCGGTCCGCGCGCCCTGCCGGACCGCGACGTCCTGGAGCGTCCGCATGACGAGGCTGCCCAGGCCCTTGCGACGGTGTTCGGGGGCCGTCTCGATCTGGTCGACGACGGCGGTCTCGCCTGTCGGGGCGATCTGGCCGCGCGCCGCCAGGGACCCGTCCGGCGCGGCCACCATCACGCGGGTCACTCCGCCGCGGGACCAGCTGCGCAGCCGGTAGCCGTCGGGGGCGGCGGGAGCACCCTCGGCCGTCAGCGGAATCGTCATCAGATAGCCCGGCTCCGGGTCGATCCACCAGTTCTCGTCCAGCCAGCGGGAGACCACCGACGGGTCCCGGAAGGCCTTCAGCCACACGCCGTGCCCGGTCACGGCTCCGGCCACCTTGCGGACGGTCGTCTCGTCGAGGCCGTCGCCTGTGGCACCGAGCACGTGCCGGGTGACGTGCCCGTGCATCCCCATGTCGATCGTCCAGCCCCACGGCTCCGTCGTGGGCGGAGCGGCCCCGCGGGACACGACCCATCCGTTCACCCATGCCTGCACGGTGCCGTCCATGCAACCCCCCTGTAACAAGCGCAGTGGCTATTCGTCTATTACTCAAAGGACCTTACGCGGCTTTCCGCTCCCGGTGTCACAGGTGATCGCTGACAGCGAACGGTGGGCCGGGAACATCCGGGCGCTGCCGAGCATTGAGTCGGCATAGCTCAACTTGACTGCCGAAGGGGAGATCATGGCTTCGACGTCCACACCGCTCACCCTGCCCGTGCTGCCGCTCGACGGCGAGGTCGTGCTGCCCGGGATGGTGGTCCCGCTGGACCTGAGCGACTCCGAGGTCCGTGCCGCGGTGGAGGCCGCTCAGGCCGCTGCCCGGTCAACGCCCGGAAAGCCCCGGGTACTCCTGGTGCCACGCATCGACGGGACCTACGCGAACACCGGTGTCCTCGGCACCGTCGAGCAGGTCGGCCGGCTCGCCGACGGTGACCCGGGCGCCCTGATCCGCGGCCGGAGCCGGGTGCGCATCGGCGCGGGAACGACCGGGCCCGGCGCCGCACTGTGGGTCGAGGGGACCCGGGTGGACGACACCCTCGCCGATCCGCTGCCCGGCCATGTCGCCGAACTGGTCAAGGAGTACAAGGCCCTCGCCACCGCCTGGCTGCGCAAGCGCGGTGCCTGGCAGGTCGTCGACCGGGTCCAGGCCATCGACGACGTCTCGGCGCTCGCCGACAACTCCGGCTACTCGCCGTTCCTGACCACCGACCAGAAGGTCGAACTGCTGGAGACCACCGATGCGGTGGCCCGGCTCAGGCTCGCCACCCAGCAGCTGCGCGACCACCTCGCCGAGCAGGACGTGGCCGAGACCATCGCCAAGGACGTCCAGGAGGGCGTCGACAAGCAGCAGCGCGAGTTCCTGCTGCGGCGTCAGCTGGAAGCCGTCCGCAAGGAGCTGCGCGAGCTGAACGGCGAGCAGGAGGGCGAGGAGTCCGACGACTACCGCGCCCGCGTGGAGGCCGCCGACCTGCCCGAGAAGGTCCGCGAGGCCGCCCTCAAGGAGGTCGACAAGCTGGAGCGCTCCTCCGACCAGTCGCCCGAGGGGTCCTGGATCCGCACCTGGCTCGACACGGTCCTGGAGATGCCGTGGAACGAGCGCACCGAGGACGCCTACGACATCCGGGGCGCCAAGGCCGTCCTGGACGCCGAGCACTCCGGTCTCGAGGACGTGAAGGAGCGCATCACCGAGTACCTGGCGGTGCGCAAGCGGCGTGACGACCGGGGCCTCGGCGTGGTCGGCGGGCGGCGCGGCGGTGCCGTGCTCGCGCTTGTCGGGCCGCCCGGAGTCGGCAAGACCAGCCTGGGCGAGTCCGTCGCCCACGCCATGGGCCGCAAGTTCGTGCGCGTCGCCCTCGGCGGCGTGCGCGACGAGGCCGAGGTGCGGGGCCACCGGCGCACCTACGTCGGCGCCCTGCCGGGCCGTATCGTCCGGGCGATCAAGGAGGCCGGGTCGATGAACCCGGTCGTGCTGCTGGACGAGATCGACAAGGTGGGCTCGGACTTCCGGGGCGACCCGTCCGCCGCCCTGCTGGAGGTCCTCGACCCGGCACAGAACCACACCTTCCGGGACCACTACCTGGAGGTCGAGCTGGACCTGTCGGACGTCGTCTTCCTCGCGACGGCCAACGTGCTGGAGGCGATCCCGGAGGCCCTGGCCGACCGGATGGAGATCGTCCGCCTGGACGGCTACACCGAGGACGAGAAGGTCGTCATCGCCCGCGACCACCTGCTCCCGCGCCAGCTGGAGCGGGCCGGGCTCGGCGAGGACGAGGTGGCCATCGACGAGGGCGCCCTGCGCAAGCTCGCCGGCGAGTACACGCGCGAAGCGGGCGTGCGCACCCTGGAGCGGTCCGTCGCACGGCTGCTGCGCAAGATCGCCGCCCAGCACGAACTGGGCGAGCGGGAACTGCCGTTCACCGTCCGGGACGAGGACCTGCGCGACCTGATCGGCCGACCGCACCACGTGCCCGAGTCCGCCCAGGACCCGGCCGAGCGGCGGACGTCCGTGCCGGGCGTCGCGACCGGGCTCGCGGTGACCGGAGCGGGTGGTGACGTGCTGTTCGTCGAGGCGTCGCTGGCCGACCCGGAGACGGGCGCGGCCGGGCTGACCCTGACCGGTCAGCTGGGCGACGTGATGAAGGAGTCCGCGCAGATCGCGCTGAGCTTCCTGCGCTCCCACGGTGCCGAGCTCGAACTGCCGGTGGCGGATCTGAAGGACCGGGGCGTGCACATCCACTTCCCGGCGGGCGCGGTGCCGAAGGACGGCCCGAGCGCGGGCATCACCATGACGACAGCCCTCGCGTCCCTGCTGTCCGGCCGGCTGGTCCGCACGGACGTGGCGATGACCGGCGAGGTCTCGCTCACCGGGCGGGTGCTGCCGATCGGCGGTGTGAAGCAGAAGCTGCTCGCGGCGCACCGGGCCGGTGTCACCACGGTGATCATCCCCAAGCGCAACGAGCCCGACCTGGACGACGTCCCGGCGGAGGTGCTGGACAAGCTCGACGTCCACGCCGTCACCGACGTCCGCCAGGTCCTGGAGCTGGCGCTCGCGCCCGCCACCGCGGGGGTGACGCCGGAGGTTCCGGTGGCCGCGTGACGGAGGTCATCGGATGAGGGAAGGCCCGGGTCCCCGTGAGGGAGGCCCGGGCCTTCACCGTGTGGTGACCCTGTGTACGCGTACGTCGTTGACCTGCGGAATACTTGCCGGACTGCGGCGAGGGCGGCAGGTGGCGGAGAATTCCAGTACCGGACCCCAGGGCCGGGCGACGACCGAGGCAGGGGCTGACGTGCACGAGGAAGGCAACGACGGGCACCGCGATGCCGGTGTGGCCGCGAGCGGTGTGGATCAGCCCGCCTTCCTGGCCCTGGAGCGCGAGCTGACCGTGTTGCTGCGGCGCGCCCGGGCCAGCCAGGGCGAGATGGCCCGCGAGGTCCACCCCGACCTGGAGTCGTCCGCGTACGGCCTGCTGGTCCGGCTGGACGAGTGCGGAAAGCAGCGGGCCACCGAACTCGCCGCCTACATCGGGGTCGGCAAGGCGACGATGTCCCGCCAGCTGCGCGCCCTGGAGGAGCTCGGGCTGGTCGCGCGCGAGCCCGACCCCGCCGACGGGCGCGCCTGGCTCGTCGCCCTCACCCAGGAGGGCCACGACCGCGTCCGCCGGGTCCGGGAAGCCCGCCGCGCCCGCTACGCCGGCCGCCTGGCCGACTGGGACTCCCGCGAGGTCACGGAACTGGCCCGGCTGCTGAACCAGCTCAACCGGGGCATGGAGAAGTAGGACCGGCGAGCGTCCGGACCTAGAACTCGACGTACACGACCGTCGCGTCGTCGTGCCGCTTGCTCCGGCCCAGGAACGTCGCGGCGCTGTCCGACCGCTCCAGCGTCCGGACACGGTCCACCAGGGCCTGCGGGCCCTCCTTGCGGATCAGCCGGAAGCAGTCAGCCCAGTCGCCCTCCCCGAACCGTTCCACCCAGCGGGAGGCCCCGTCCGTAAGGGCGGCCAGGGCACGGACCCGGTCGCGGGGCACGGTTCCGGTCACCGCCCGGGCCGCCACCGAGGGGTCGGCCGCCGCCGTGAAGAAGCCGCCCTCCCGGTTGCGGAGCGTGGAGTCCACCAGCGCGTCCGTCGCCAGCGCCGAGCGGGGGAGCAGGGCCAGCCGGTCGTCGAGGACGGGCCTCACCTCGCCCTCCGGGGACTCCAGGAGGAGGGCGGAGTCGGACAGGACCAGATACTCCACGGTGTCCGGATCCCAGCGGGCCACGACCACTGTGGCCTGAGGGGTTCGAGGGTGAGAAAGGTCACAGGTTGCGGCGTGCGCCTCGGAGGTACGCGCGATGGCGTGGGACAGGGCGTCGACGAGGGGAACATCCGGGAGTGAAACGGTCAGTTCGGTCAGTGCGCCGCCGAGGCGTGCCGTGAACCAGGGGACGGAATGCAGACAGCCCGTCCCGGTCCTCGGCGGCGTGACCCCGTCCAGGACGACCACCGAACCGCCTTGCCCCGAGGCCGGTAGCCCGACGCCGGCGAAGTCCTCGTTGGGGTGGTCGGCGTCTCCCGGCTCCGAGGCGAGTTCAGTACGCATCCAGCCAGTCTGCACGAGCCCTTCACAAGGTCCGCAAAAGGCTGCCAATGGTTGCCGTTCCGGCGCAGCCGCGCAGGTCAGGCGTCGGGTTTGGGCGGGAATGATTTGTTCCGGGAAGACGTGGTGGCGAATACTGCCACCGGCCGTCCCCGTCGTCCAACCGGCGTGCCGCGCCAGGTCGCTGCACGGACCTGCGGAACTTGCCCCTCAACTCCGGTCCGGGGTTCACTCCTTCGGGTGGCGGGTCAGGTGATGCGCGTGCGCTGCCCACCGGCGCTGGGAGGGTCGGGAAGTGTACCGGGAGTACGCACCAGTTGACGGAGCGTCATCCGGGCCCAAGGGTTCACGAGTCAGGAATGCGAGCACCGGTGCAGAAGACGCGGCCTCGTCGCACAGGCAAGCAGACGGCCCCCGTTCAGGGTGCTGAGCCGACGCCCCCCACCGGCAAGGGACGCCCCACCCACGTACGCAACCGGCTGATCGTCGCCGTGGCCGTGGTGGCCGCGGCCATCGCCGGTGCCGGCGCCCCCTCCGTCATCGCCGCCTCCGGGCAACTCCACGACACCCAGGAGCTGGTGACGCTCGCGGAGCAGACGCAGGACGCCCTCGCCCTCGCGCACTCCCTCGCCGACGAGCGGGACGACGTCACCTCCTACATCGCCGCCGGGCGCCCCAAGTCCAAGGCGCCCTCCGAACAGCACAGCGCCCGGGTGGACCGGCAGGTCGAGGAGCTGCGCTCCGACACCGACACGCCCGCATCGCTGCGCTCCGACCTCGACGGCATAGCGTCCGTGCGCAGGGCGGCGCTCACCGGCAAGAGCAGCGCCCTCGAAGCGCACCAGGCGTACTCCGCCGCCATCACCGAACTCCACCGGCTCGCCGAGCAGCTGGCGCAGCAGACGCCGCCGCGCGCCGGCTCCGGCTCGTACGCGCTGGCCGAGCTGGACTCCGCCGTCCAGCAGGCCGCCTCGGCCCGCGGGCTGCTGCTCGCCGCGCTGAGCGTGCCGCGCAGCACGGAGACGGTCATCGACCCCGTCACCGGCCTGCCGACCGAGACCTCCACCTCCTCGGACGCCGACACCCGGCAGCGCGACGCCCTGAGCGCCGCCGCCCAGCAGGCCCGGCTGCGTTCCGACGCGGCCCTGGCCGACTTCCGCACGACCGCGCCCAAGCCGGCCCGCGCCTCCTTCGACTCCACGGTCACCGGCACCGAGGTCAACTCCGCCGACAAGTACCTCGCCACCCTGACCGACCAGCCGACGCTCTCCCGCACCGACCTCGCCACCAGCACCAAGAGGCTGGACGCGGCCCTGTCCGCCCGCGTCGACCTGATGCGCGGCGTGGAGTCGGCCCTCTACGACCGGCGCACCAAGGAGCTGGAGGCGCTGCGCGACGACGACGTCACCGCGCTGGAGATCCGCGTCGCCGTCCTCGGTGCCCTCATGCTGCTCGCCGTCGGCGTCGCCACCGGCATGGCCCGCAGCCTCACCCGGCCGCTCGCGGTCCTGCGCCTGGGATCGAAGCGCCTCGCCGAGGCCGAGGACCCGGCGGCCGAGGAGCCGGTGAAGTTCACCGGCCGCAACGACGAGTTCGCCCAGGCCGTCCGCTCCGTCAACGCCCTGCACGCGCACGCGGCCGTCCTCACCGAGCGGATCACCACGCTGGAGTCCGACCGCAAGCACCTGGTCGGCCAGCGCCAGAAGATGGCCGACGCGCGCGAGGAACTGCGCGGCGAACTCGCCGAGTCCGCCGCCCAGCTGGAGCGGCTGCGCACCGCCATCGGGGGGACGTTCGTCAACCTCGCCCTGCGCACCCTCGGTCTCGTCGAGCGGCAACTGGCCGTCATCGAGAACCTGGAGGAGCGCGAGCAGGACCCGGACCGGCTCGCCACGCTGTTCAAGCTCGACCACTTCGCCACGGTCATGCGCCGGCACAGTGAGAACCTGCTGGTCCTCGCCGGTACCGAGCACGTCCAGCACGCCGCCGGGCCCGTGCCGCTGGTGGACGTCGTCCGCGCCGCGGTGAGCGAGATCGAGCGGTATGAGCGGGTCCGGATCGCCGCGCTGCCGCCGCACGCGCACATCGCCGGCTTCGCCGCGGACGACCTCTCCCACCTGCTGGCCGAACTCATGGAGAACGCCACCTCGTTCTCCCCGCCCGACCTGCCCGTCGAGATCTCCGGCTGGCTGCTGGAGAACGGCGAGGTCATGCTCTCCGTCCAGGACGAGGGCATCGGCATGGCCGAGGACCGGCTGGAGCGCCTCAACTCCCGCCTGTCCGACTTCGACCCCGAGGCGCCCTACGACCAGGAGGGCGAGGACGGCCTCGGCCTCGGCCTGTACGTCGTGGCCCGGCTCGCCCACCGCCACGGCGCGCGGGTCCAGTTGCGCGAGCAGAAGCAGGGCGGTGTCGCGGCCGTCGTCGTCCTGCCCCGCGCGCTCCTCGCCGCCGCCCCGGCCGCGGCCGTCCCGGCCTCCGGCCCCCTCGCCGGCACGACGCACTCCGTCTCCTTCCCGGGCGCCGACGCCGAGGCCAACTCCAACGTCCTGCCCGGCCGCACGGCCGGCGACGACCCGCTGGTGGCCCTGGCCGAGAAGGCGGTACGCCAGGACGAAGCCGGGGGAGCCACCGCGACGCCCGGCACGGAACCGGCCGGGGCGACGGGGGAGGAGACCCCCCAGACTTCCGCCGGACCCTCGACGCACGACGACGTGTCCGCTCCCGCGGGCCCGGCGGCGGCTGCCGCGTCGGGGGCGCCCGCTGAACCGGCCGCGCACGACGGGCTGGTTGCCCCCACCGAACCGGCGACTTCCGTGGAACGGCCCGCGCCCACCGGGCGGCCCGCCCACGCCGACCCGACGGCGCCCACCGGGCACACGGCAGACACCGACCTGGCCGCATCCGCCGACCTGGCCGCATCCGCCGACCGGGCCGCATCCGCCGCCCGGGCGGCAGATGACGCCCCGGCGACGGTCGCCGTTCCGGTGACGCCCGCCGATCCGGCGGCAGACGCCGACACGGCGACGCCCGCCGGCCCGGGCACACCTGCCGCCCCGGCGACGCCCGCCGAAGCGTCCGCGCCCGCCGCATCCCCCGCACACGCCGCTCCCGCCACCCCCGCCGAGCCGGACGACGCCGCGGCACCCGTGGAATCCCCCGCGGAGACCACGATGGAACTGCTGATTCCCGTACAGCCGGGGGAGTCGGACCCGGTCGGGCACGAAACCGTGGCCGGTGACGGCGAGGCCATGTCGCACGGGCCGTCCGTGCCCGACGCGGGGAGCGTCGCGGACGAGGACGGCAGCCCGGAGCACGAACGCGCGCCCGACGAGGAGGAGGACCGCGTCACCGACAAGGGCCTCCCCAAGCGCACCCCGAAGATCACCGCTCAGACCACCGCCCCGCGCCAGCGCAGCGGCTCCGTCGACGCCGACGCCCTGCGCCGCCGACTCGGCGGGTTCCGCCAGGGCGCCCAGGCCGGCTACCGCGACGTGGAGGCGGAGATCGCCGAGAGGACGGCCTCGCACCAGCGGCCGGCCACCGGCACTGCACGACCAGCTGGATCCGGAGAATCCACGGGGGGCACAGTCGAGGAGGCAAGCAGTTGACCGCGCCCAGTACCTTCGGACTGATCGGACTGAGCAGTGAGGCCCGCAACCTGCACTGGCTGCTGACCAACCTCGTCGAGGAGGTACCCGGCATCCTGTCCGTCGCGGTCGTCTCCTCCGACGGGCTGCTCCTGCTCTCCTCCGACGACCACCGCAACAAGGAGGCCCGGGAGGCCCTCCAGGCCCGCGGGGCCAAGCGGACCGGGCCACGCGGCTCCGCCGCCGACCTGGCCACCATCGTCTCCGGCATCGGCAGCCTCACCGTCGGCGCCGCCCGGCTGATGGACTCCGGCGGGGTCCGGCACACGATGGTCGCGATGGACGAGGGCAGCCTGTTCGTGATGTCGATCAGCGACGGCTCGCTGCTCGGCGTCCACGGCTCCGCCGACTGCGACATGAGCGTCGTGGCGTACCACATGGCCCTGTTCGTCGGCCGCGCCGGCCACGTGCTGACGCCCGAACTCCGCAGTGAGCTCCGTAAATCCCTGGAGGATTCCCAGACGGCGGGGAGTGCCCGATGAGCAGCAAGCCGAAGCAGCACCTGCCCGTCCGCGGCGGCGACCGCAAACCCGCCCGGGTCCGCCCCTACTCGCTCACCGGCGGCCGCACCCGCTTCGGCCACGTCCTCCTCGTGGAGACGTTCGTGGCGAGCACGGCCGCGCTCGACGCCCCCGAGGAGCGCAGGGAACTGACGAACGGCCACCTCTCCACCCGCGTGATGCCGGAGCTGCGGGCCATCGTCGAACTGTGCCGCCGGATGCGTACGGTGGCCGAGATCGCCGCGCTGCTGAAGATGCCGCTCGGCGTGGTCCGCGTGCTCCTCAGCGACCTCGCGGACCAGGGAAAGATCCGTGTGTACGGAACGGGCACCGGCCACGGCACGGGCCGCCCGGACCGGGCTCTGCTGGAAAGGGTGCTGAGTGGACTCCGTCGTCTCTGACGCCGCTCACGGCGTTGCTGATTCCTCCCCGTTCGGCCGGCCGGACGACGGCATGCACGCCTGGGAGACGGACCGCACCCGGGCCCCCATAGCCACGAAGATCGTGGTGGCGGGCGGCTTCGGCGTGGGCAAGACCACGCTGGTCACCGCCGTCTCGGAGATCACGCCCCTCCAGACGGAGGCGCTGATGACCGAGGCGAGCGAGGCGACCGACGACCTCACCGCCACCCCGGGCAAGTCCACCACCACCGTGGCCATGGACTTCGGGCGCATCACGCTCGACGACGACCTGGTGCTCTACCTGTTCGGCACGCCCGGCCAGCAGCGGTTCTGGTTCATGTGGGACGACATCGTGCGCGGCGCGATCGGCGCCGTCGTCCTGGCCGACACCCGCCGCCTGAAGGACTGCTTCCCGGTCCTGGACTACTTCGAGAGCTCCGGACTGCCCTACGTGGTCGCGGTCAACCACTTCGACGGCAGCGAGCTGTTCGAGCCGGAGGACGTGCGGGAGGCCCTGACCATCCCGCGACACATACCTGTCATGATCATGGACGCGCGTCGCCGGATCTCCGTGATCGAGACCCTCCTGGCCCTCGTGGGCCACGCGCTCGACGAAACCCCCGAGTAGAGGACAGCCCGCATGCGGAAGATACTCGTCGTCGGAGCCGGTCAGTCCGGGCTCCAGATCGCCCTCGGCCTCCAGTCACAGGGGTACGAGGTCACCCTGATGTCCAACCGGACGGCGGACGAGATCCGCACCGGCCGGGTCATGTCGACGCAGTGCATGTTCCACACGGCCCTGCAGCACGAGCGCGATCTCCAGCTGAACTTCTGGGAGTCCCAGGCCCCGAAGATCGAAGGACTCGGCGTCTCGGTCGCCGCACCCGGCTCCTGGGCCGAAGGCCCCTCCGCCCGCGCCATCGACTGGCTGGGCCGGCTCGACGGCTACGCCCAGTCCGTCGACCAGCGTGTGAAGATGGCCGGCTGGATGGAGACGTTCGCCCAGCGCGGCGGGCAGCTCGTCATCCACGGCGCGGCCGTCGGCGACCTCGACTACTTCTCCCGCACCTACGACCTGGTGCTCGTCGCCGCCGGCAAGGGCGAACTGGTCCAGATGTTCGGCCGCGACGCCGAGCGCTCCCCGTACAGCGAACCGCAGCGCGCGCTGGCCGTCGCGTACGTCCACGGCCTCGGCCCGCGCCCCGAGCACCCGGACACCGAAGCGGTCCGCTGCAACCTCGTGCCGGGCGTCGGCGAACTGTTCGTCATGCCGACCCTGACCACCTCCGGCCGCGCCGACATCCTGTTCTGGGAGGGCATACCCGGCGGCCCGCTCGACGCCTTCAACGGCGTCAAGGACCCCGCGGAACACCTCTCCCTGACCCTGGAACTCATGGAGCGGTACGTCCCCTGGGAGTACGCGCGGGCCACCAAGGTCGAACTGACCGACGCCGGCGGCACCCTGGCCGGACGCTACGCCCCCACCGTCCGCAACCCCGTCGGCCGGCTCCCCGGCGGCGGGCTCGTGCTGGGCGTCGCGGACGTCGTCGTGGCCAACGACCCGATCACCGGGCAGGGCTCCAACTCGGCGTCCAAGTGCGCCGCCGCCTACCTCTCCTCGATCACCGAGCACGGCGACAAGCCGTTCGACGAGGAGTGGATGCGGGCCACCTTCGACCGCTACTGGAACACCGCCCAGCACGTCACCAAGTGGACCAACGCGATGCTCGCGCCGCCGCCGGAGCACATCCTGAACCTCATCGGTGCCGCCGGTGAGCTCCAGCCGGTCGCCGACCGCTTCGCCAACGGCTTCGACAATCCGGCCGACTTCGAGAACTTCTTCTACGACCCGGACAAGACGCAGGCCTACCTGGCCGAGGTGTCCGGCGCGGGCGCCGCGTAACCGTCGTAGCCCTCGTCGGACCCGTCCGTGGCCCCCTCGGGGAGCTCCAGCGGCTCGTACCGCCGCAGGGGCTTCCCGTCCGGGTCCGGACGTACGGCGCCCAGGACGGGGTTGGCCGCGATCGGCGAGACCTTCACCTCCGCGCCCGGGCGGGGCGCCTGCACCACCATGCCGTCCCCGAGGTACAGCGCCACGTGCGTGGCCTTCTCGAAGTAGACGACCAGGTCGCCGGGGCGCAGCTCGTCCAGCGGGATCCGCTCCAGCCGCTTCCACTGCTCCTGGCTGGTCCGTGGGACGGGCACCCCGGCCTCGGCCCAGGCCCTGGAGGTCAGCCCCGAGCAGTCGAACGACCCCGGGCCCTCCGCGCCCCACTCGTACGGCTTGCCGAGCTGCCGCACGGCGTAGCGCACGGCCCGGCGGCCCTCGGCCGACGGGGCACGGAGGCCGCCGCTCCTCCGCTCGTTCCCACGGTTCTTGCCGTCGCCGGCGCTTTCGTCGCCGCTTTCGTCGCCGTCGTCACCGTGGCGTTCGCTGCCGAGCGCGCCGGACGCCATGAACTCCTTCTGCGCCTTGGCGACGCCCTTCCGCTCGAACTCGGCGAGGTCGATGAGCTGGTCGCGGCTGAGGGAGGCGAGCAGCTTCTCGACGTCGTGCAGGCGGGCGCGGACCTCGTCCCGTTCCTTCTTGCGCCGTTCGGTGAGGGCCAGCTGCCGGTCGAGGGCCGTGCGGGCCTTGTGGGCCAGTTCGTCGGCCTTGCGTTCGTCGCCGGTCAGCCGGCCGATGGTGCCGGCCCGTTCCCGGGCCAGCCGGCCGATCACATGGCCCTGCTCGATCGCGTGCTGCGGATCGCGGGCCAGGAGCAGGCGTACGTACGGGGAGATGTCGGTGCTGCTCTGGTACTGCTGCCGGGCCAGCCGGCCGGCCGCGCCCCGGCTGTCGTGCAGGGAGAGCCGGGCGCGCGCGAGGGCACGGTCAAGGCGGTCGGTCCCGGCGCGCTGCTTCTTCAGCTTCTCCTCGGTGGCGTTGTAGGCCTCGCTGGCCTCCTCGGCCTTCCGGTACAGAGCCTGAAGATCTGTCAGGAGAGCGGCGATGTCGTGCTGTTCCGTCTCGTGCTGTTCCGCGTCCGGCTCGGGAGCGGCCGCGGCGGGGACGGGCGCAAGGACGGTTCCGGCCGCCGTCGCCGCGATGCAGACCAGACGCAGAAGCTTTCCTGACATGCCATCACCTCCGGTGCGGGGGCGGCGTGGTGCCGCCGGACATCGTGAGGATCAGGCGTGTGCGGGCGGTGCGCGCGGTGGGTGTGCGCGGTTCGGCGCAACGGGGTCACCCGTCGGCGTCGTCCGGCTTGCCGCGCGGCGTGGCGTCTGGCTTCGACCAGGGCCAGTTGAGCCGGCGGGGCGGGACGCCCTCCGAGGCGTACTCGTACTTCCAGCGGTTGGACAGGCCGACCCGGCCCGGGCCCCGGGGGACGCGGCGGTAGACGAGCACGGTGTCGGGTCCGCCGTCGGGGTCCGGGACGGGGATGCGGTACGTCTTGGGCGGGTGGCTGGTGATGCCGAGGAGGACGGGCAGGACCCTGCCGTCCATCGGACCGCCCTCGAAGGGGGTGTCTTCGCTCTTCACGTGATCAGTGTCAGACATCCTCGGCGAGCGCCCGGACCAGGGCGTCGGTCTGCGGGTCGCGGCGGGCGGTGACGGTCAGCATCGCCACGAACTGCTCGACGAGCCAGTCGCGGAGCTCTTCGGCGGGGGGCTGCTTGTCCTCGTCGAGCCAGATGAGCGAC
The DNA here is from genome assembly GCF_009872555.1 of Streptomyces sp. SID5643. Taxonomy (NCBI): domain Bacteria; kingdom Bacillati; phylum Actinomycetota; class Actinomycetes; order Kitasatosporales; family Streptomycetaceae; genus Streptomyces; species Streptomyces sp. SID5643. Next base: position 22,509 of record NZ_WWIC01000214.1, on the reverse strand, counting down.
GACGCCTCCACCGCGGTGATCCACATGCGGACGGTCATGCGCAGGCCGGGACCGGGGCCGGTGACGCCCAGGTGGCTGAGGATGTGCTCGGCGGCGACGCGGCGGACGCCGTCGACGATGGCGGTGGTGCGGGAGGTCTCGACGACGCTGCCGCCCTGGAGGAGGGCGCTGAAGCCGGTGTCGTGCTCGTCGACGAAGGCGAGGTAGCGGTCGAGGGCGCGGGACAGGCGGGGGAGGAGGGGGCCTTCGCGGGGCTCGTCGAAACAGTGCTGGAGCTCGTCGGCGGCGGAGCGCAGGGCGGCCTCGTAGAGCTGCTGCTTGCCCCCGGGGAAGTACCGGTACACCAGGGGCCGCGAGACCCCGGCCGCCTCCGCCACGTCATCGAGCGACACCTCCTCCGGGGCGCGGTGGGCGAAGAGGTCCAGCGCCGAGGTCAGCAGCTGGCTGCGGCGTTCCTCGACGCTGAGTCGCCGGTAGGCGGGGGTGGGGGCGGCTGGTGTCATGCCTCGCAGGGTAATCGGGGGACTGGGGTGTGCGCCCCTACGCCAGCAGCCCCGACGACTTCCACAGCCGCCGTCCGACCCCCCGCAGCACTCCGATGTCGTCCAGGAAGTCGGTCAGCTTCCTGGAGCCGTTCTGCATGACCTCCCGGCGGTGGCCGCTCGCGCGGACCTGGGCGAGGGCCTCCCGCTTGTCCAGGCCCACGTTCGTGTAGACGTCGGGGTTCACGAACGCCACCGAGAAGACGCGGGCGAACTCGCCCGAGGTGATGCGGGTGAACTCCTTGGACCACTTGGGCGCGGTCACCATCTGACGGCGGAGCTCCTCACGGGCGTAGCGGACGTGGCGGGCCTCCTCCACGACGTGGATCCGGGTGACGCCGCGGACCAGGGTCTGGACGCGCTCGTCGGGGAACGTCAGCCGCTGCATCCAGTCCAGGACCTCCTCGCCCAGCAGGGTCGCCGTGAAGGAACCCGGCGTGGTGGAGATGGTCTTGAACAGGCGGCCCAGCTGCTGGTGCGCGCGGCTGACCGGGTACCAGGGCGTGTCGCCCTGGGCGATCAGCCGGGCGAACATCCTGGAGTGCCGGCACTCGTCCTCGATCTCGGTGAGCGCGTAGCGGACGTGCGCGCTCGTGGCCGCCTTGTCGTAGATGTGCCGCACCAGCAGCTGCATGAGGATGATCTCGAACCAGATGCCGAGCGAGGCCAGGGCCGCCGCCTCGTGCTGGGAGAGCAGGATCCGCTGTTCCTCGCCCATCCGCTTCCACAGCGGGGTGTCGTAGAGCGACACCAGCTCCGGCGGCCAGAACCACTTGCCCTCCTCGAAGGGCGCGTCCCAGTCCAGCTCCTTGTCCGGGTCGAAGGAGTGCTTGGCGGAGGAGTCGAGCAGCCGCTGGGCCACCTGCTCCCGGTCCTTCAGCAGGCCGAGGGCATCGCGCAGGCCGTCGAGCGCATCGGCTTCCGTCAGGGTCGTCATGGCTGCCCACCTCGTTGTGCACACGTCACTGATGCACTTATGAGACTGCTTGTCAGCAAGCTCGTCAATCCCCTGCGCGCCACTTGTTGACCCGATGTCTACTCCGGACGCCCGTCAGAGCGCGCAGCCCAGCCCCTCCGGCACCTCGCCGATCAGCGGCTCGGCCCCCTGGGGCGGGAACTGCGTCCGCAGCGTGAAGGCGTACGGCGTCGGGCCGTGGGTGCGGATGTGCAGGAGGCGGGATTCCGCCTCGGCCACGGTCGGGCGGTGACCGGCCGGCACCCACCACAGCGTGACCATGGCCTCCTCCACCCGCTCGAACCAGTCGCGGCGCCGGGCGAGCATCTCCCGGTGCCTGCCCTGGTACATGTACGCCGTCAGCGCGTCGGCGTCGCGCCACACCGACATGTTGAGGATCAGCCAGGAGTCGCCGAAGACGGGCACGTCCGTGGCGTTGCCGCTGTCGCTCTGCAAGCGCCACACGAAACCGTCGGCCGCGTCGGCGTCGGCGTTCACCGGGTCCAGGGCGTCGACGAAGTCCTTCAACTGCGGTGAGTCCAGCGGGGCCTTCAGGCGGGCGATGTTGACCTCGGCGAGTTCGTACGCGGTAGCGGGCTCAGTCATGGACCGAACGTTAGGTAGGGAGATTCCCCGGCCGGTAGCCCCGTCTCACCAACCGGGCACGTGTCAGGGCGATTTGAGCACCGCCTCCATCACCGCCCGCGCGATCGGCGCCGCGTCACCGCCCCCGCTGATGTCCCCGCGCCTCGCATCCGCGTCCTCCACGACGACCGCGACCGCCACCCGCGCCGCCGGATCGCGGTCGCCCTGCGCCCAGGAGACGAACCAGGCGTACGGCGTCCCGGAGTTGCCGAGGCCGTGCTGGGCGGTGCCGGTCTTGCCGCCGACCTTGGCGCCGCGGATGGCGGCCTTGCGCCCGCCGCCGTGCTCGACCACGTCCCGCATCATCGCCCGCAGCCGGACGGCGGTGGACGGGTACATCGCCTGGCGGATCGCCCGCGAGCCGGCCGTCGCGAGGGTGCTGCCGCCCGGCCGGGTCGTGCGCTCCACCAGATACGGGTCCCGCACCTGGCCGCCGTTGGCCACGGCCGCCGCGACCATCGCCATCTGCAGCGGTGTGGCACGGGTGTTGTACTGGCCGATCGACGACAGCGCCAGCTGCGCGTCGTCCAGAGTGGTGTCGAAGGTGGACCGGGCCACCGGGAAGGGGACCCTCAGCTCCCCGTTGCCGAAGCCGAACGCGTGCGCCGTGGCCGTCATGCCCGCCACGCCCACCTCCACACCCAGCTTGGCGAACACCGTGTTGCAGGAGAGGGTGAAGGCCTCGCGCACCGAGGCGTCCTTGCAGCCCTTCGACGCGTTGGCCAGGCGCGTCCGCGTCCCCGGCAGCCGGTAGGGGTCGGGGGAGTCGGTCGGCGCTTCGAGGTCCGTGACCACACCGGTGTCCAGCGCGGCGGCCGCGGTGACGACCTTGAAGGTCGAACCCGGCGGGTACGTCTGCCGTACCGCCCGGTTGAGCATCGGGCGGTCCTTGTCCGCGTTGAGGCGCGCCCAGGCCCGGGCCGCGGCCGAGCCGTTGCCGGACAACGGCTGGGGGTCGTAGGACGGGGCGGACACCAGGGCCAGGATCCGGCCGGTCGACGGCTCCAGCGCCGCCACCGCGCCCTTGCGGCCCGCGAGCCCCCGGAACGCGGCCTCCTGCGCGGCCGGGTGCAGGGTCGTGACGACGTCTCCGCCGGCGTTGCGCGCCCGCGTGAAGTCGTTCCACAGCGGGAACGGCGCCAGCATCGGATCAGCGCCGGACAGCACGCCGTCCTCCGTGCTCTCCAGCAGCGTCGTCCCGTACAGCTGGGAGGCGAAGCCGGTGACCGGGGCGTACATCGGGCCGTCGGTGTAGGTCCGTTCGTAACGCAGGTGCTCGCGGGTGTCACGGGAGCCGGTGACGGGCCGCCCGCCGACCACGATGTCCCCGCGCGGCTGCTCGTAGCGGCTGATGTCGGGGCGCCGGTTGCCCGGGTGGCGCTCGTACGACGGTGCCTGGACCACCTGGACGCGGGCCGCGTTCAGCAGCAGCGCCACCAGCAGCAGCAGGCAGAAGTATCCGGCGTGCCGGATGTGCCGGGTCACCGGGCGTCCTGCCCGTCGTAACCACGCCGGGCCGAGTCGCTCACCCGGACCAGCAGCGCCACGATCGCCCAGTTGGTGACCACCGACGAGCCGCCCTGCGCCAGGAACGGCATCGCCATGCCGGTCAGCGGGATCAGCCCGGTCACCCCGCCCGCGATCACGAACACCTGGAGCGCCACCAGCGAGGCCAGGCCGACCGCGAGCAGCCGGCCGAAGGGCTCGCGCTGCGCCAGGCCCGCACGGAAGCCGCGTTCCACCAGCAGGCCGTAGAGGAGGAAGACCGCCCCGATGCCGGCCAGGCCGAGCTCCTCGCCCGCGGTGGCCAGGATGAAGTCCGACTTCACGGCGAAGCCGATGAGGTACGAGTGGCCCAGTCCGAGGCCCGCGCCGAGCAGGCCGCCCTCCGCGAAGGCGAACAGCGACTGGGCGAGCTGGTTCGCGCCCTCGCCCGCCTCGATGGACGCGAAGGGGTGCAGCCAGGTCTCGATCCTGCCGTGCACGTGCGGCTCCAGCCGGCCCACGGCGACCGCGCCCAGCGCGGCCAGCAGCAGGCCGACCGCGATCCAGCCGGTGCGGCCGGTGGCCACGTAGAGGAGCACCACGAACAGGCCGAAGAACAGCAGCGAGGTGCCGAGGTCGCGCTCCAGGATCAGCACGCCGACGCTGACCAGCCAGACGGCGACGATCGGGCCGAGCACGCGGCCGGTGGGGAGCTGGAGCTTCCAGACGCGGCGGCCGGTGTAGGCGAGCGCGCTGCGGTTCGCCGCCAGGTACGCGGCGAAGAACACCGCCAGCAGCACCTTCGCGAACTCGCCCGGCTGGATGGAGAACCCGGCGATCCGGATCCAGATGCGGGCCCCGTTCACCGCCGGGAACAGGATCGGCAACGTGAGCAGGACCAGGGCCGCGACCACGCAGACGTACGTGTAGCGCTGGAGCACCCGGTGGTCGCGCAGCAGCAGGACGACCAGGATGAACAGCGCCACGCCAAGGGTCGACCACACCAGCTGGGCGGGTGCCGCCCGGTCTCCCGGGGTCTCCAGGTCGAGCCGGTAGATCAGCACCAGACCGAGTCCGTTGAGGAGCACCCCGATGGGCAGGAGCAGCGGGTCGGCGTACGGGGCCCGCAGGCGTACCGCCAGATGGGCCAGCAGCGCGAGCACGCCGAGCCCGGCGCCGTAGCCCGCGGCGCCGGGCGGCAGCGTCCCGTGCCGGGCGAGGCCCACGGCGCAGTAGCCGTACACCGACAGCAGGACGGCCAGCACGATGAGGGCGAGTTCGATGCCCCGGCGCCGGGGGAGGCGGCGGACGGCGGGCGGGGGCGGGTCCGCCGTCGCCACGGTGATTCCGGCCTTGCTCATGTCCGGAACTTACCCAAACAGTGCGTCTTGTGTGCCTTTGGGTGACCGCATGTCAGCACCAGCGTGGCGCGGGGCCGATGCTGTCGATGTACCGGGCCGCGCCCCAGGCCCAGGTGCCGTCCCTCAGCAGGTACCAGAGCGCATTGCCCTGCACGGTCTCGCCGCCCGTCTTGCAGAAGATCTTGACGACGTCGCCCCGGTGGGCGAACCGGATGATCTGCGAACCGCGGTTCGGGGCGCTGCGCAGCGCCAGGGTGTCCGCCGTCACGACGCCCTCGTAGAGGCGCTGGTCGTGGTGGCCGTTGCCGCCCTTGCCGCCGTTCCCGCCGTTGCCGTTCCCGTTCCCGCCGCCGTTCTCGCCGTTGCCGCCGCTGGGGTCGTGCCGGCTGTTGCCGTTGCCTCCGCCGTTGCCTCCGTTCGGGTCCCAGTCGTCCTGCGCGGCGGCGGGCGTGACGGCGGCCGCGGCGGCGAGGAGGCCGGCGGCGGTGGCTATGGAGAGACGGGTGCGCAGGAACACGGGGGACCTCCATGTGGGGGCGAGGGTGCCGAAGCCGACTTATCGCCACATTAGGAGCGCCCAGGGGGGTGTCGCCCCTCACGCTGGGCCACAGGGGAACGTGCCCCGGGCCCTCACTCCGCCGCCAGTTTCAGGGTGGCCACCGCCCCGCCGTCCGGCGCGTTCGCGAACTCCAGCCGCGCCCCCAGCACCTCGGCCTGCCCCCGCGCGATGGTCAGCCCCAGCCCGTGCCCCCGCGTACCGCCCTCCGTGCGGAACCGCTGCGGCCCGTGGGCGACCAGGTACTCGGGGAACCCGTCCCCGTGGTCGCGAACGGTCACCACCGGCCCGTCCACGGTCAGCACCACCGGCCCCCGCCCGTGCTTGTGCGCGTTCGCGACGAGGTTGCCCAGCACCCGCTCCAGCCGCCGCCGGTCGGTCTCCACGGACACGTCCCGTACGACCCTGACCTCCGTGCCGTTCCCCGCCGCCCGCACCGCCCGCTCGGCCAGCGGCCCCAGTTGCTCGGTGTCCAGCTCCACCCGCTCCCGGCCGGTGTCCAGCCGGGAGATCTCCAGCAGGTCCTCGGTGAGGGTGCGCAGCGCCGCCACCCGGTCGCGGACCAGTTCCGTCGGGCGGCCCGGCGGCAGCAGTTCGGCCGCCGCGTGCAGTCCGGTGAGCGGCGTGCGCAGTTCATGCGCGACATCGGCCGTGAACCGCTGCTCGGCGAGCAGTTTGCCCTGGAGCGAGGCCGCCATGGAGTCCAGCGCGGCGGCGACCGCGGCCACCTCGTCCTGCGGGCCGGCCTTCGTGCGCGGGCCCGTGCGCGAATCCCCGCGAGGGCCGGTACGGGGGTCGTTCACGCGCGCGTCCAGATCGCCCGCGCTGATCCGCCGCGCGACCAGCGCCGTGGTGTGCAGCCGCCGTGTCACCCGCGTCACCGCGAACGCCCCGACCAGCAGCGTCGCCCCGATCGCCAGGCCCGAGGACCACAGGATCGCCCGGTCCAGGCCCTCGATCGTGCGGGCCTGCTGCGAGTAGTCGACCGCGACGGCCAGCGCCCGCTCGCCGTCGGCGGGACCCGCCGCCCACATCGTGGGGCGTCCCTCCCGTTCGGCGACCATCGTGCCGCGGTCCCCGGCCACGGCCAGGTCCCGCAGCTCCCCGGGCAGCTCCGGCGGATCCACCCCGGCGCCCCGCCGCAGCGTGTCCCCGGCCTCGTACCGCTCCGTCGCCTGCGTCAGCCGCTGAAGCGCCTGCTCGCGGGCCTGGCCGACGGTCTGGTTCGTCACCTGCACATGCACCAGGACGCCGAGCAGGGCCGCCAGAGCGCAGCACATCACCGTGATGAAGGCGGCGGCCTTCGCCGCGAGCGTCCCTGACCACGGGGGCAGCACGTGCCTCATCCGCCGCTCACCGACGCAGAAGCGGACCCGGAGCGGGACGGGACGGGGCTGGGGGAGGCCGACGGAAGCCGGGAGTGCTTGCGCGGGCCGGTGCGCAGCATCTCGTCGTGGGTGAGGAGCATGGCCCGCTGGTCCCGGTCCCAGGTCCACTGAAGGCGGTACTCGTAGCCCGCGACCTCCGACGGCGAGCGGATCACCAGGGAGCGCCCGGCCAGCTCGACACCGCTGAGCGCGTCCTCCCAGGCCATCACCTGCACCAGCCGGTGCTTGTCGACGGTGTACACGCGGACCGCCGTCGTCTTGCCGGGCAGCAGCGGGAAGCCGAGCGTCAGGTCGTCGCGCCCGTCGCCGGTCAGGTCCCGGTAGTACGGCCTGAGCACCGGACAGCTCCCGTGCCCCGGGCCCTTCGCACAGTCGGCCATCCTCCGCTTCGTGTCGCGGTAGGGCGCATCGCCGCCGTCGTACTCACCGGGGTGCCGGGCGATCTCGGCCCGGACGATCCCGACCGGGTCCACCCGGCGGATGTCGTCGCCGGGGACCTTCACCCCCTTGACCACCTCGGTGTTCACCTCGCCGATCTCGAAGGCCGGGCTGGAGGCCGGGGTCAGCTCCGGCCAGAGCCGGGCCGGCCCCTGCGCCGTCGGGGTCGCCCCCGCGCCCTCCAGCCCCCCGGCGTCCCCGCAGCCCACGGCGGCGGCCAGCAGGAGGGCGACGACGGCGAGGCGACGGGCGGCCTGTCCGGGGCGGCTGAGGGGCACTGCACTCCTGGCGTTCGTGGGCGATCACACGGGCGGACGCGACCGTCGGCCGCGTACACCTTATTCGTGGGGAAGTCCCATTTGCGCGAGAGGGCGGCCGAATGTGCCCGCCCGCGGGCGGGACCGTGCGGGTGCCGGGCTGCTCCATGAGCTGCCGGGCTGCTCGATGGGCCGCCGGGCTGCTCGTCGAGCTGCCGGGCCACTCGGTGAGCTGCCGGGCTACTCGGTGAGCTCCTCCAGCAGCCGGGCCGTGGCCAGCCCGGCCCGCAGGTACTCGACGAACAGGTCGTTGTGCAGCGCCCAGGGCGAACGGCGGTCCCGGATCAGCCGGATCGCCGCCTCGACGGAGCTGCCCTGGCGCATCAGCGCGTGCGCGACGACCAGACCGGAGCGGTTGTACCCGTGATAACAGCGGACCAGGACCCTGCGGCCCTCGTCCATCGCCTCGCACGCCGCCTCGGCCAGCCGGATCACCCCGGCCAGCTGCGTGCCGTCCAGGGGACCGTCGGGGATGGGCCACACATGGTGCCGGACGCCGGGATCGGGTCCGTGCCCCGGCAGCCGCAGCAGCGTCTGCACGAGGTCGAACTCGTTCCGCACGACGGCGAACTCCAGGTGCCCCAAGGCGCCCGTGTACTCGTGACCGCCCATCCAGAGCCCGGGGACGACCTCGCTCCACGGACTCTCCGGAGCGGGTACGTCGGGTTTACTGCGGGTACGCAACGGCGCCTCCCCACGTCTACCGCCCGAGGGTCCGCGGGCAGGCCCAACTCCTCTCCAAGGTAACCAGGTTCTTGCCCCGCAGCACCCCGCCTGTTCCCATGGAATGGGGTGATGGTGCATGAACGGACTGCGCGTCATACCGACCTGGCGGCACGGCCGGGAACGGCTGTACGTCTGCCTCCCGGACGGCAGGAACATCGCCTGGTACGACCGTGAGGCCGCCCGGGTGAACCTGCTCGGCCAGGACCGCGAGGACGACGTCCTGCGGGCCCTCGGCCCCTTCATCACCGGCCCCGTGGCCGTGGGACCGCCCCCGGTGCCGACCCCCGCCGAACTGGCCCGGCTCGCCCTCCACCCCGACGACGACCTGGCCCCCAACCGGCCGGGCGAGGCGCTCGTCGTCGCCCTCGACCGCGACCCCGGCCCCACCCGCCGGCTGCGCCCCGACCCGCGCCGCAGGGCCCTGGCCGCCGAGCAGGCGGTCGGCGACGCCCTGGACCGCCTCGACGGCGCCGGCTGGCACGCCCTGCACTCCGTGCCACTCCCCGGCGGCGACCGCATCCACCACCTGCTGATCGGTCCCGGCGGCCTCTACGCCGTCCACTCCCTCCACGCCCGCAGGCAGCGCGTCCGCATCGCCGACCCCATGATCACCCTGGGCCGCCGCGACCCCTACCCCCTCCTGCGCCGCGTCCGCTCCGACGCCGACAGGGCCTCCTACGCCCTGACGGCGGAGGTCCGCCCGGTGCTCGCCCTGGTGGACCCGGCGACGCTGTCGATCCCGACCGCCCCCCGGGAGGTCCAGGTCCTGACGGGTGCGGAGGTCGAGGGCCTGTCCCGGCAGGGCGGCGTGCTGAAACCGGCAGACGTGGAGGCCCTGCACGCGATGGCCCGCGACCGGAACACGTGGACGCGGGTCTGAGCGCCGCTGCCGGCGCCCGCCGGTCGGGACACGGCACCTGACCTCCGCGACGCCCGTCGGAATCCGTCGGCCGTCCGCTACGGGAGTGTCCCGGCCGTGTCCGTGTCCAGCAGGGGAGCCAGCAGGTCGCCGTAGTCCTGGACCCGCGGGGCGATGTCGACCGCGTGGAAGTCCAGCCGGCCGGGTGCCCGGCACTCCTCGACCTCCTCCCAGGTCACCGGGGCCGAAACGGTCGGCTCGGGGCGGGCCCGGAGGGTGTAGGGGGTCGCCGTCGTCTTGCGGGCGGCGTTCTGACTCCAGTCGACGAAGACCTTCCCCGGGCGCAGGCTCCTGGTCATCCGGTGCAGCGCGAGGCGGGGCATGGCCTTCTCGGCCTCGACGGCGAGTGCCTTGGCGTACTCGGACACCCGCTCGGAGGACGCGCCCCGCACGGCGGCCAGCAGATGCAGCCCCTTCGAGCCGGAGGTCTTGGCGTAGGTCTCGATGCCGTCGGCCGCGAGCCGCTCCCGCAGCCACAGGGCGACCTCGCAGCACTGCACGATGCTCGCCGGCGCCCCCGGGTCGAGGTCGAACACGATCCGGTCGGCCTCGTCCGGGGTGTCGACGAGCCACTGGTGGGTGTGGAACTCGGCCACGAGGTTCGCCGACCACATCAGGCTCGGCAGATCCTGCACCAGGACCATCCGCGAGGGCCCCTCGACCCGTGGCACCTCGGCGGTGGTGACCCACTCGGGCGTACCCGGCGGCACGTTCTTCGTGAAGAACACCTGCCCGTCCGGACCGTCCGGATACCGCAGGAAGGACACCGCCCGGTCACGCAGATGGGGCAGCAGGACCTCGGCGACGGTCGCGTAGTAGTGCAGCACCTCGCCCTTGGTGAAGCCGGTGGCGGGATACAGCACCTTCTCCAGATTGCTGAGAGCGAGCCGTCGCCCCTCCACCACTGTGATAGGCGCCATACGATAAGAATCCCACGCAAACCGTGACGAACACTCCCGAGCGTGACCGGAAGGGTGCAGCACGTGAGATCCATATGGAACGGCGCCATCTCGTTCGGCCTGGTCAGCATTCCGATCAAGCTGGTGAACGCCACCGAGAGCCACTCGATCTCCTTCCGCCAGATCCACACCGAGGACGGCGGCCGCATCCGCTACCGCAAGTTCTGCGAACTGGAGGACCGCGAGGTCACCCAGGGGGAGATCGGCAAGGGCTACGAGGACGCGGACGGCACGATCATCCCCATCACGGAGGAGGACCTGTCCAGCCTGCCCATCCCGACGGCGAAGACGATCGAGATCGTCGCCTTCGTCCCGGCGGACCGGATCGACCCGCTCCAGATGGACGCCGCGTACTACCTCCAGGCGAGCGGCGCCCCTGCGGCGAAGCCGTACACGCTGCTGCGCGAGGCCCTCAAGCGCAGCAACAAGGTGGCGATCGCGAAGTTCGCCCTGCGCGGGCGCGAGCGCCTGGGCATGCTCAGGGTCGTCGGCGAGGCCATCGCCATGCACGGCCTGCTCTGGCCGGACGAGGTCCGCGCCCCCGAGGGCCTGGCCCCCGACACCAACGTCACCGTCCGCGACCAGGAACTGGACCTGGCCGACGCGCTGATGGACACCTTGGGCGAGGTCGACCTGGAAGACCTGCACGACGAGTACCGCGAGGCAGTGGAGGAGGTCATCGCCGCGAAAGCCGCCGGTGAGGCCCCGCCCCAGGCCCCGGAACCGGCCACGGGCGGCAAGGTCCTGGACCTGATGGCGGCCCTGGAGAGCAGCGTCCGCGCGGCCCGCGAGTCCCGGGGCGAGGACGCCGAGCACGCCGAGGTCAAGACGCTCCCGCAGCGCAAGACGGCCCGCGCGGCCCCCAAGCAGACCGGCGGCAAGAAGTCGACGTCCACCGCGAAGAAGACGGCGGCCAAGAAGACCACGGCGGCGAAGAAGTCGACGGCCAAGTCGGGCCAGGGCCAGGGTCAGGGGACGGCCAAGAAGACGGCGTCCAAGGGCACCGCCAAGAAGACGACGGCGAAGAAGTCGACCCCGCGCAAACGCTCGGCCTGACCCGCACGGGTCGGGCACCCCTCAGGGGAAACCGGGAGAGCGCCCATGCCGCAGCCCGGGAACGACCACCACCGGCATCACCGCCGTCTCACCGGTGACGCGATCGACATCCACTTCATCGGCAACGCGACGGTGCTGCTGTCGTACGGCCCGCTCACCCTCCTCACCGACCCGAACTTCCTGCACCGGGGGCAGTACGCCTACCTCGGCCACGGCCTGCTGAGCCGCCGCCTGACCGAACCCGCCCTCGACGTCCACGAGTTGCCCCGCCTCGACGCGGTCGTGCTGTCCCACCTCCACGGCGACCACTGGGACCGCCGTGCCCGCCGGCACCTGGACCACACGGTGCCTGTCCTGACCACACCGCACGCTGCCCGCCGCCTCAGGACCGTGCACGGGTTCCACCGCACGGCGGGGCTGCGCACCTGGAAGGCGCTCACCCTCCAGCGCGACGGCGCCGAGGTCACGGTCACCGCCCTGCCGGCCCGGCACGCCGGCCACGCCGTGCTGCGCAGGCTGCTGCCGCCGGTGATGGGGAGCATGCTGGAGTTCGGCCCGGCCGGTGGGCCGCCCCGTATGAGGCTCTGCATCTCGGGGGACACACTGGTCCACGACGGCCTCGACGAGATCACCGACCACTTCCCGGCCGCCGACCTCGCCGTCCTCCACCTGGGCGGCACGCGCCTGTCCGGGGGCTTCGTCGTCACGATGGACGGCGTGCAGGGAGCCGAACTCGCCCGTCGTCCCGACCCCCGGCTCGTGCTGCCCGTGCACTACGGGGACTACACGGTGATGCGCTCGCCGCTGTCCGCGTTCCTGGCCGAGGCCGACGCCATCGGCCTCGGCGACCGGATCGTCCACTGCGGCCACGGGGAGCGCGTCCGGGTGCCGAGCGGCGCCGGGGCGGCCCCGGAGGTCTACTGACCCCGGGCCTTCGGCCGTCAGGCCACCCGCCTGCCCTCCTGCTGCTCGGACTCGTCCTCCTCCTCGTCGGGCAGATGGACGTCGTCGACGGCGATGTTGACCTCCACGACCTCCAGACCCGTCATCCGCTCCACCGCGTTGACGACATTGGTCCGGACGTCCGCCGCGGTGTCGGCGATGGCGGCGCCGTACTCGACGACCACATCGAGATCGACGGCGGCCTGGCGCTCGCCCACCTCGACCTTCACCCCCTGGGTGACCCCACTGCCCCCGCCCGGCACCCGCTGACGGACAGCCCCGAAGGCCCTGGTCATTCCTCCGCCGAGGTTGTGCACCTCGGGAATCTCCCGGGCCGCCATGCCCGCGATCTTCGCGACGACCGTGTCCGCGATGGCGGTGCTCCCGCGCGTGCCGGGGTCGCCCTTCCCGCCCTGCGATGTCGCCCCGTCCTGCCTGCCCGCTGTGTTCCTGCGCTGAGTGGTCTCCGTCATGACCGTCACCTCGATGATCGGTGAGGGGGATGAGCAGCGTCGTTCCACTCCACGGTAGAACAATGGTGCGTATGGGGCGAAAGTGGTGCCGGTTTCTGCGACCGCGTGCCTCACCCTCCCCGGGTGAGGCGACCCGCATCCCACCCCTGCACCCTGAAAACGGCACGACGTTGGCGCAGGGGTCGACAGGGGACGACAGGGGGCTGGCAGGCGACGACAGGCGGTGACAGGAGGCTGGCAGGCGGCGACAGGGGGGACCGGGAAAGCGAGGAAGCCGGCATGACCACCACACACCCGGACAGCGCCCGTACGTCAATGCGGGAATGGGCCACCGGCGTGACCGTCTTCGCGGCCATCATGCTCATGCTCGGCGGCATTCTCGACATCATGCGCGGCATCGCGGAGATCGCCGAGGACGACATCTTCGTCTCGACGCGGAACTACGTCTTCGCGTTCGACCTCACGGCCTGGGGCTGGATCCACCTCACCCTGGGCGTGATCGCCTTCATCGTCAGCTTCGGCCTGTTCATGGGGTCGACGTGGGCCCGAGTCCTCGGCGTCATCATCGCAGGCCTCGTCATCATCGCCCACTTCCTCTCCCTGCCGTACTACCCGGTCTGGTCGATCATCATGATCACCGTCTCGGGCTTCATCATCTGGGCGCTGTGCGTGATGCGGAAGGACGACGCGTTCGTCCCGTTCGAGAGCCCGCCGGGCAGGTGAGCGCCTGAACCAGGTCTTCCACCTGGCCCGGAGCCCCGGAGTACGGCACTGTGTCTCCGACTGATGGAGTCGGGGTGGGGGGAATCGGCGTTGTGGGAGCAGTTGCCAGCTCTGCTGGGTGTTGTGGTCGGAGCCGCGAGCTCCTACGTGGCGACGAACTTCACGGAGCGGAGCCGGTGGCGACGAGGCAGAGCCGAGCGGTGGGATGAAAAGAGGCTGGAGGCGTACGCGTCCTACGCCAACACCCTGAAGCAGCAGCTGAGCGTTGCACAGCGCATGGGCGCGGCAAGGGGGTTTCCGCATGCGGTGGACCCGCTGGATCCCGAACAAGGCATGACGCAGCTCGCCGAGAACGAGGTACGGCGTGCAGCCGAGTGGGAGTCCGTGCTGCTGATCGGCGACGCAGAAACGATCGGGGCGGCACGCAAGTGGCACGAAGCGGTCTGGAACGTTGAGCTGTACGCGCGCGGCCTGAAAGACGATCCTGCGGGATGGACGAGGGCAGTGCAGCAGGTGAGCCGAGCGCGTGACGCCTTCTACGCCCTGGCGCGACGCGACCTCGACATAGCAGGGCCGCCTCCCCCTTCTGGCAACTGGCCGCGGGTCTGGCAGCAGGAGGACGAGCCCGGCGACGGAACCTGACCCCGCCGCACCACCCCCGACCGCGCACCTGCGACACGATTGCCCCTGGTACCACGGTCCCGGCGCCTCGAGCGGCGCATGCCCGCACACACGAAGACCCCGTCTCAGCAAGGGCGCTGATGGCGGGGTCTTCAGGCATCTGATCCAGGGTGCCCCCGGCAGGATCCGAACCTGCGCGCACGGGCTCCGGAGGCCCTTTGAGGCTTGGGCATATATGCAGGCCACGAGCCCCTAAACGCACACAAGGGGCGGCTCCCTGTCCACAGATGGTCCACGCCAAGAGGGCGCCTGCCTTGCCCAGTTGTCTCCACCTCGAGGTGTCAAGAACACTCGTTCAGATATGAAGTTGTTGTAATATCCCGGCATCCAGCTGGAGACGCTTCGGTGGCGGTCAGGTGCTTTTTGGTGGGGGATAGGTGCGGTGGCGAGAGGCTGTTGGCTGGGCGGTCAACTGACGCCTATGGATACTGCTCTCTCCATGAGCCGGTCGTGCCCACTGCTGTGGCGTAGCCGATCATGACCCTGCGATTCCGGCCCCGACTGACACGCTGCCTCTGCCCTGGGGACGCTCGGCATACTTCACTGGTCTCGAATCCGTGCGCCCCAACAGGACTACCAGCAAAGGTGGTCTGGGCTGCGACATGGGCGTTGCGCTTGCTTGAGGCTACACCGCATGGCGGGACATCACCCATGAGTCCACTTCTGATCGAAAGGGCGGGTCACTGTCGAGACCGCCGGCAGATGGGGTCTGCACTGGCAAGAGTTGCTGAGCCTGTGTGCTGTTTACTCGTTCGCATCCCACCTCCGCAGTGTTGAGCTGGAACGATCGAACGAATACCGCGCCAACGGGTCCCGGGCTAAGTGAACCGCCAGGTTTCGCCACTGACTAGGCAACGTTCCAGATACCGACACCGAGGAAGCGATGAACGGCAAGAATCTCGATTCCCGTCTTCCGGCGGAGGCTCGCGCACGTGAGCTCATCGACCAGCAGCTGTCTGCCGCTGGTTGGGTGGTACAGGACCGCAAGGCGATGAACCTGTTCGCGGGTGAGCTCGGCGTGCACGGCGTTGCCGTACGCGAGGTCGTCATGGCACCGGGCCACGGCCGGGTCGACTACCTGCTGTACGTGGAAAAGAAGGTTGTCGGGATCATCGAAGCCAAACCCCAGGGCACGACCCTGTCGGGTGTGGAGTGGCAGTCGGCGATGTACGCCACTGGCCTGCCGCCGGACCATCGCAAGCGTGCGCACACGGTGGGTGATCGCATTCCGTTCGTCTTCGAGGCCTCCGGGTCGGAGACTCACTTCACCAACGGCTACGACCCTGAGCCGCGCGCCCGGAAGATCTTCAACTTCCCCAAGCCGGCCACCCTGGCGCGCATAGTCCGGGAGGCTCAGGACGATCCCGACTTCCCGACCTGGCGGGCAAAGGTGCTGCGCATGCCACCGCTGAACGAGGAACGGCTCCGGCCCGCACAGACCGAAGCAATCTTTGGGACGGAGGCATCCCTGGCGGCCCAGCGTGCAGACCGGTCGCTGATCCAGATGGCCACAGGTGCGGGCAAGACGTACACCGCCGTGACCTTGTCCTACCGACTGCTTAAGCACGCAGGGTTCAAGCGGGTGTTGTTCCTGGTGGACCGCAACAACCTGAGCAAGCAGACTGCTGCGGAGTTCAGCAACTACGAGACGCCGGACGACGGGCGGAAGTTCACCGAGTTGTACTCGGTCCAGCGCCTGACCGGTCTGGGCATGCTGGAGTCGTCGAACGTGGTGATTTCCACGATCCAGCGCGTCCACTCTCTACTGCGCGGCAAAGACGTCCCCGAGGGCGACGACCCGGCGCTGGACAGCTTCGTGCCGGATGCCCCGGTGGAGATCTCCTACAACAAGGACATGCCGCCGGAGTCGTTCGACCTCGTGATCGTGGACGAGGCCCACCGCTCCATCTACGGGGTGTGGAAGGGCGTCCTGGAGTACTTCGACGCCCACATCCTGGGGCTCACGGCCACGCCGGGCAAGCAGACGTTCGCGTTCTTCCGCCAGAACCTCGTCTCGCAATACACGTTCACGCAGTCGGTGGCCGACTGCGTGAACGTGGACTTCGACATTTACCGCATCAAGACGGAGATCTCGGAGAACGGCGCGAAGATCGAGGCCGGCACGTTCGTGCCCAAGGTGGATCGCCGCACCCGCATCCAGCGCATCGAGGCCATCGACGAGGACGTCGAGTACAAGAAGAGCCAGCTGGATCGAGCCGTGCAGAACCCCAACCAGATCCGCACCGTCCTTGAGACCTTCCGCGCCCGACTTTTCACCGAGATCTTTCCCGGCCGCACAGCGGTCCCCAAGACTCTCATCTTCTGCAAGGACGACGCCCATGCCGAGGAAGTCGTCACACAGGTACGGCAGGTCTTCGGCAAGGGCAACGAATTCGCCGCAAAAATCACCTACCAGGCGAAAGACCCCGAAGGTCACCTGCAAGCTTTCCGTACCTCCGCAAGGCTACGGATCGCAGTGACGGTGGACATGATCGCCACCGGCACCGATGTCAAGCCGCTGGAGTGCGTTTTCTTCATGCGCGATGTCCGCTCGGCGCAGTACTTCGAGCAGATGAAGGGCCGCGGGGCGCGCACGATGCCCAAGCCCGACTTCCAGGCGGTCACCCCTGACTCCCAGATGAGCCCGGCCGCACAGGAGAAGACACGATTCGTCATTGTGGACGCCATCGGCGTCACTGAACACGACTTCGTGGACCCACCACTGATGCGCAAGAAGGGCATCAGCCTGGAAAAGCTCCTGGGTAAAGCCGCAAGCCTCACGATCACCGAGAGCGAGACCGCAACCTTGGCCTCCCGCCTCGCAGCCCTGGAGCTCCAGGTCACCCCTGGCGAACGGGCTGAGCTCGACAAGGTCGCCGGGCAACCCCTCAAGAAGATCGTCAAGGAGCTGGTCGAGGCCTGCGACCCCGAGCAGCAGGCCGAGGCCATCACTGCTGCCGGCGAAGGCGCAGATCCTCAACAAGTAATCGACAACCTGCTCGAAAAGGCCATCATCCCGCTGGCGGCCAATCCAGAGCTGCGTATACGCATCATGGAGCTACGCCGCCAGCACGACCAGATCATCGACGACACCAACCCCGACACCCTGCTTGCGGCCTACGGCGTCGGCGCCGTGGACAAGGCCCGCGAAATTGTCACGGACTGGCGCGCCTACCTGGACGAGCACCGCAGCGAAATCTCCGCGATTCAGGTTTTGCAGCAGGCCGAGGAGTCCGGTACCAAGCCTGCCGGGAGCACGTTCGCCCAAATCAAGGAACTGGCCGACCGGATCGCCCGCCCACCGCACCGGTGGACCCCGCAGAGGCTGTGGGAGGCCTACGAGCAGGTGGAGGAAGGCCGGGTCCGACCGAACGCAAAGGCCCAGGTCACGGACCTGGTGTCGCTGCTGCGCTTCACCCTGGCGGGTGACGCCGAGCTGGTGCCGTACGCGGACAAGGTCCACGAGCGGTACCAGGGCTGGCTACGGCAACAGGAGCAGGCTGGCGTCGTCTTCACTGAGACGCAGAAGTGGTGGCTGGACAACATGGCCGACGTGATCGCCTCCTCGGCCGGAATCGACGTTGACCAGCTCGACGGTGCCCCGTTCGACGAGCGCGGCGGCATCGACGGCGCCCTGCGTGACCTGGGCGATCAGGCCGGTACCCTCCTGGAGACCCTGAACAAGGAGCTGACTGCGTGACCGACCTGCCCGCCGGATGGCGCACGCTCACCCCCCACGACATCGCTGATGCGTCACGCCAGGCTCTTGTCATCGGACCTTTTGGAAGCGACCTCAAGACGGTTGACTACCAGCCCGAGGGAGTCCCCCTGGTCTTCGTGCGCGATATCCGCGGCGGGGACTTCTCGAATCCTCGTACGTTCGTATCGCCAGAGAAGGCAGAGGAACTCAAGGCGCATCATGCGATGCCTGGAGACGTCCTGATCACCAAGATGGGAAATCCTCCTGGCGACGCGGCCGTCTACAATGGTGCAGGACCAGCAGTCATCACAGCCGACTGCATCAGGCTGCGCCCTGCGCTTGGCTTTGATGCTCGTTACATCGCCTACGCCATGCACTCGCCGAACGTGAAGGCGCAAATCTCGGCCATCACGTCTGGTGTGGCCCACCAGAAGGTCAGCCTCGACAGGTTCCGGCACAAGGTGAAAATTCCAGTCCCGCCGTTCTCTGAGCAAAAGCGGATCGTAGAGGTGCTGGAAGAGCACCTCTCCCGCCTCGACGCGGGCGTCGAGTACCTGGATGCTGCCAAGCGGCGGTCCGAGCGATTCCGTGTAGCCCTCAACCACCGACTCTTCGCCCGCTATGCAAGCTTTTTGAAGCCTCTTAGCAGCGTTGTCGTAATCGAGAATGGTCAGACTCCGCGTGGCATCACTGACCGCCTCACTGACACGCCGACTGACGACGTTGTTCCGTTTTTCAAAGTCGGCGACATGAACAGTGGTGACGGACGCAACATGGCTGCTTCACGGTACTTTGTGCGGAGGGTCGATGCAGGCTCATTTGGAATAAGTGTGCGTTCGGCAGGCTCGGTTCTCATTCCCAAGCGAGGCGGAGCCATCGCTACCAACAAAAAGCGGATCCTCACAACCGAAGCAGCCTATGACCTGAACACTATGGGCCTGCGTCCGAAGGAACCATTGTCCGTCGACTACCTCTGGCGTTGGTTCCAGGGAGTTGACCTTGGACGGATCGCGGATGGATCCAGCGTTCCCCAGATCAACGCGAAGCAAGTCAAGAGTTTGTCAATCCCTGTGATCTGCCGCGAAAAACAGGACCGCCTTGTAGCAGAACTGGACGACCTTGACGGTTCGGCTAATCGGCTTCTTGCAGCCGTCGCATCTGGTCAGAAGCAGGCCTCCTCTCTACGTCGTGCGCTATTTGCTGCAGCTTTCGCCGGAAGGTTGACCGGCGCGACATCCGAGGCCGAGCAGATCGAGGAGACCGCCGCCGGCGCCGTCGAGACCAAGATTCCTGAGGGTGTACAGTTCTGACGGCCATCAGCGGCCGCCGTAAAGCATTCCGGGGCGTTAGTCCTGGGCATGAAAGGCAACAACGTGTCGGACACTCGCCGGCTGGTGGACAAGCTGTGGTCGTACGCAGGCGTGCTGCGGGACGCAGGGGTGGGCGTACTGGAGTACACCGAGCAGCTGACCTACTTGCTGTTCTTGAAGATGGCGCACGAGCGTGCCAATCGGCCGCTCAAGCCGGAGAAAATCGTCCCGGAGGAGTACTCCTGGCAGCGCCTGCTGGATGCCGACGGCGCTGTCCTGGAGATGGAGTACACGCTGATTCTCCAGGGCCTGGGGCGTCAGCCTGGCATGCTGGGCACGATCTTCCGCAAGGCGCAGAACCGGGTGCAGGACCCGGCGATCCTCAAGCGGCTGATCCACGACCTGATCAACAAAGAGACCTGGTCGAGCGGTGGTGACATCAACGGCGATGCCTACGAGTCTCTGCTGTCCAAGGGTGCCAGCGACAAGGGGTCGGGGGCCGGTCAGTACTTCACCCCGCGGTCGGTCATCTCCGCGATGGTCGACGTCGTGCGGCCTACGGTGAAGGACACGGTGGTCGACCCGGCCTGCGGCACTGGTGGGTTCCTGCTGGGCGCTCACGCGTACGCCTCCCATGACGCCGCGCACATGAATCCTGAGCAGCGTCAGCACCTGAAGGTGTCGTTCGTGCACGGCGTGGAAATCGTGGACGGCACCGCGCGCCTCGCTGCCATGAACCTACTGCTGCATGGAATGGGCGACGCCAAGGGCGAGTCGCTGATCGAGGTCAAGGATGCCCTGATCGACGACCCCGGTAAGCGCTGGTCGGTGGTGCTGGCCAACCCGCCCTTCGGTACCAAGTCCTCGATCACTATGGTGGGCGCCGACGGTAGGGAGGCCCGCGAGGACCGGGAGATCGAGCGCACCGACTTCGTGGTCACCACGAGTAACAAGCAACTCAACTTCCTGCAGCACATCATGACGATCTTGGACATCAACGGCAGAGCTGCTGTAGTGCTGCCGGACAACGTGCTGTTTGAGGGTGGGACCGGGGAGACGTTGCGTCGGCGGCTGCTGAACGACTTCAACCTGCACACGATCCTGCGCCTGCCCACCGGAGTGTTCTACGCCCAAGGTGTGAAGGCGAATGTGCTGTTCTTCGACAAGAAGCCGGCCAGCGAGACGCCGTGGACGACAAAGACGTGGGTGTACGACCTGCGAACCAACAAACACTTCACGCTCAAGAAGAACCCACTGACCCGCGCGCACCTGGACGACTTCGTCCAGTCTGCCAAGCCGGGCCAGCCCCTGGAGGAACGTGTTGAGTCCGAACGATTCAAGTCGTTCACCTACGACCAGCTGATCGCCCGTGACAAGGTCAATCTGGACATCACCTGGTTGCGGGACGAGTCTCTTGAGGACCTCGACAACCTGCCTGCGCCCGACGTAATTGCCCGCGAGATCGTCGAAGACCTCACCGCTGCGCTGGGAGAGTTCGCAGCCGTCGCCGACGCTCTGGAGGCCAAGGAAATGGGCGAGGTGTGACTTTCCGTGCCCCCGGCCCGGGCGGGACCGGGAGGGTGCTCGCATATCCGTGTCTTCAATATAGGCCGATACTCGCTTTAGACGTCGTTTCAGTTGGCGAGTCGGCGGTAGCTGATGAGGGCTGCGGCTATGCCGACGAAGGCCAGGAAGTGCTCGGCCTTGCGCTCGTAGCGGCGGTGCAGGCGTCGGCATCCGGCCAGCCAGGAGACCGTTCTCTCGACGACCCAGCGGTGTCGGCCGAGCCGCGTGGACGACTCGATGCCCTTGCAGGCGATGCGGTGGCGGATGCGACGCTCACGAAGCCATTTGCGCAGGTGGTCGTAGTCGTACCCCTTGTCGGCATGGAGCTTGGCCGGACGCCGGCGGCGGGGTCCGCGTCGGGAGCGGATGGGCGGGATCCCGCGCACGAGCGGCTTGAGGCCGAGGCTGTCGTGCATGTTGGCGCCGGAGATACCCAGCGACAGAGGTACGCCGTTTCGGTCGGTGATCAGGTGGATTTTCGATCCCGGCTTGCCGCGGTCGGTCGGATTCGGTCCCGTCAGTGGCCCCCTTTTTCCGCCCGCACGCTGACGGAGTCGATCGCGCACCGCGACCAGTCCGGCTCGCCCCGGGCGCCGAGTTCGTCGAGGATGACGCGGTGCAGCCTGGCCCAGACCCGGTCCCGGCTCCACTGGGCGAAGCGACGGTAGACGGTGGGCCAGGCCGGCCCGAACACCGGCGGCAGCTGCCGCCAGGTGCAGCCCGAGGTGGCCACGAAAATGATCGCCGCCAGGCACTCGCGGTCACCGGCCCTCCGTTTGCCGCCGCCTTGCGGGCGTATGACCTCTGTCTGCGGGACCACCCGCCGAAACAGCGTCCACAACTCGTCCGGTACCAACCGCTCCACCAGATCCGTCATGCACGACTCAACGAGCGATCACGCCATCAGAAACGGTGTCTTAGACCGTGTCCTACGTGGTGAGGCGGACGTTGAGCCGTTCATGGGGCGGAGTACGTGGAGTTGGATTGTTCCGGACGGGCTATGGGAGATCGCGAAGCCGCTGATCCCGCCGTCGAAGGTGCGGCCGCAGGGCGGCGGAACGCAGGACACACCTGATGAGACGCTCTTCGCGGCCATCATCTACATCCTGGTCAGCGGATGCGCCTGGCGCCAACTGCCGCCCTGCTTCGGGATATCGAAGTCGACCGCCCACCGCCGGTTCCTGATCTGGTCGAGAGCCGGCGTCTGGGGCCGCCTGCACGAAGCGGTCCTGAACCAGCTCGATGACTCCGGCCTCATCGACGTCACCCGGGTCGTCCTCGACACCGCCCATGTCAGGGCTAAAAAGGGGGCGAACACACAGGTCCGAGCCCCGTGGACCGGGGCAAGCCGGGTTCCAAGATGCACATCCTGTCGGACGCGAACGGACTGCCCCTTCTCGTCGGCGTCTCGGCTGGCAACGTCCACGACAGCGAAGGGCTGAAGCCCATGATCGAGGGTCACCAAACGAGACACGACCCTCATCGCGGCCGGTACTTCAAGCCCCAGCGCCTCCACGCAGACAAAGCCTACGACCGCGCCGACCTGCGCAGATGGCTCCGATGGAAGCGAATCGGAGTACGCATCGCCCGCAAAGGCGTCGAATCCAGCGAACGATTAGGGCGCCGCCGCTGGGTCATCGAGCGGACGATGTCCTGGCTCTCCGGCTACCGACGCCTGAGCCCTCGCTACGAACGCGATCCCCGCAACTACCTGGCCTTCCTCGGACTCGCAGCCGCTCTCTGCTGCTACAAGCGACTCGTCCGCCT
>NZ_WWIC01000213.1:0-570 GCF_009872555.1 Streptomyces sp. SID5643 | reverse complement strand
GACCTCGGGGCGTAGCAGGGCGGTGAGGGTCTCGGCGGGGAGCAGGCCCTTTTCCAGGACGAGTTCGGCGACGCCCCGGCCGGTGGCGAGGGCCTCCTTGGCGATGTCGGTGGCCGCGGTGTAGCCGATGTGCGGGTTGAGGGCGGTGACCAGGCCGATGGAGTTCTCCACGCTCGCGCGCAGTGCCTCGGTGTTGGCGGTGATGCCCGACACACAGCGCTCGGCCAGGGTCAGGCACGCCGCACGCAGATGCGTGATGGACTCCGACAGGGAGTGCAGGATGATCGGCTCGAAGGCGTTGAGCTGGAGCTGCCCGGCCTCCGCGGCCATGGTGATGGTGACGTCGTTGCCGATCACCTCGAAGGCGACCTGGTTGACGACCTCGGGAATCACCGGGTTGACCTTACCGGGCATGATCGACGAACCGGCCTGCACGGGCGGCAGGTTGATCTCGCCCAGGCCGGCGCGCGGACCGGAGGACAACAGCCGCAGGTCGTTGCAGCTCTTGGACAGCTTGACCGCGATGCGCTTGAGCACACCGGACATCTGCACGAACGCCCCGCAGTCCTG
>NZ_WWIC01000212.1:0-367 GCF_009872555.1 Streptomyces sp. SID5643 | reverse complement strand
CCGCCGGAATCAGGTTCTCCGGCACCACCACTCGCTCCGTGCCGGCCGACGCCGCGATCCCGGCCGGGGTGGGGGCCTGGAACAGCGCGCGCACCGACACGGTCACACCACGGCGCCGCAGCACCTCCACCAACTGGATCGCCAGCAGGGAGTGGCCGCCCAGCGCGAAGAAGTCGTCGTCGACCCCCACCCCCTCCACGCCGAGGACCTCGGCGAACGCGGCGCACAGGATCTCCTCGTGCGCGTTGGCCGGGCCCCGGCCGCTGCCCGCGGTGTACTCCGGAGCGGGCAGCGCCCTGCGGTCCAGTTTCCCGTTGACCGTCAGCGGCAGCGCGTCCAGCACCACCACGGCCGACGGCACCATGTG
>NZ_WWIC01000024.1:0-10438 GCF_009872555.1 Streptomyces sp. SID5643 | reverse complement strand
GGCCGCCCCCCAGCCCTCCGCCCCCCAGCCGCGCCACGTCTCGGTCGAGGAGGACATCCCCGAGGACGACGACCCCGACCTCGACGAGTCGGCCCTCTCCGGCCAGGAGCTGATCGTGAGGGAGCTGGGAGCGACGGTGGTCGAGGAGTTCACGAACGAATAGCCCGCCCCCTTGGAGGAACCTCCAGCTCAAGATCCTCCCTTGCCTCGGCGGCCCGCACAAAGGGAACCCGGCACCTCCCGTTAGGCTGACCCCCGTGAAGGTCCTCGTCATCGGCAGCGGCGCCCGCGAACACGCCCTGTGCCACTCCCTGTCCCACGACCCCGACGTCACCGCGCTGCACTGCGCCCCCGGGAACGCCGGCATCGCCGACGTCGCCGAGCTGCACCAGGTCGACGCCCTGGACGGCGCAGCCGTCACCGCGCTGGCCACCCGCCTCGGCGCGGAGCTGGTGGTCGTCGGCCCGGAGGCCCCGCTGGTCGCCGGTGTCGCCGACGCCGTCCGCGAGGCGGGCATCCCCGTGTTCGGCCCGTCCGGCCGGGCCGCGCAGCTGGAAGGCTCCAAGGCCTTCGCGAAGGACGTGATGGCGGCGGCCGAGGTGCCCACGGCCCGGTCGTACGTCTGCACCACACCGGAAGAGGCCGACGCGGCCCTCGACGCCTTCGGGCCCCCCTACGTCGTCAAGGACGACGGGCTCGCCGCGGGCAAGGGCGTCGTCGTCACCGACGACCTCGAAGCGGCCCGGGCGCACGCTGCGGCCTGCGAGCGCGTGGTCATCGAGGAGTACCTCGACGGCCCCGAGGTCTCCCTGTTCGCCGTCACCGACGGTGAGACGGTCGTCCCGCTCCAGCCCGCCCAGGACTTCAAGCGCGCACTGGACGGCGACGAAGGCCCCAACACCGGCGGCATGGGCGCGTACTCCCCGCTGCCGTGGGCCGACCCGAAGCTGGTCGACGAGGTGTTGCAGACCGTGTTGCAGCCCACCGTGGACGAGATGCAGCGGCGCGGCACACCGTTCTCCGGCCTGCTCTACGCCGGCCTCGCGATCACCTCCCGCGGTGTCCGCGTGATCGAGTTCAACGCCCGCTTCGGCGACCCCGAGACCCAGGTCGTCCTGGCCCGGCTCAAGACGCCGCTGGCCGGGCTGCTGATGGCCGCCGCCACCGGCAACCTCGCTCACCTGGAGCCGCTGCGCTGGAGCGACGACGCGGCCGTGACCGTCGTCGTCGCCTCGCACAACTACCCCGGCACCCCGCGCACCGGCGACCCCATCACCGGCCTCGACGAGGTCGCCGCGCAGGACGCCCCGCACGCGTACGTGCTGCACGCCGGGACCAGGCAGGAGGGGGACGCCGTCGTCAGCGCGGGCGGCCGCGTCCTGTCCGTGACGGCCACCGGCAAGGACCTGACCGAGGCCCGCGACCGGGCCTACACGGCCGTCGGCCGTATCCGCCTCGACGGCTCCCAGCACCGCACGGACATCGCCGCGCAGGCGGCGGGCGCCTGACCGGCCCACGCGAGGCGGGGAAACCACCCCGCCGCCGATGAACCCCGCAGGCCCCGGATCCGTCTCAGGATCCGGGGCCTGTCGTATGTCGGAGGCCCGGCCGACGTGGGTGAGAGGCCCGGCCGACGTAGGCGAGGGACGGGGCCGGAAGTATGCGGGAGGTGGGGGCCTGATGCTCGCTGTCCGTCATCCACCTCTCCCCAAAGCCATTCCATCGAGTGACCGATGCCCTATCCGGCTGACGGGGGCCGGAGCCCCAACTAGGGTGCGGCGCAAGCGTTCCGGCACTTGGCCCACCGGCATTGCGATGTCAGTGGCGGGTGCCACAGTGGGGGAGTGAGCAAGGGCAGCATCAGGTCAACGGGGAGGGGGTGAGGTCGGTAGTGACCGGAATGGGTGTGGAAGCAGGCGCGCAGGCCGCGCGGGCACGGGCACTGGCCGTGCTGCGCATCCGCAGCCGTGCCCTGGCCGTCGCCCTGCTGCCGGCCGCCGTCGCCGTGATCCTGCTCGCGGGCGCGGCCGGCGACCGCCTGGAGGGCCCTGTCTGGGACACGGCCCGCTGGGTGCTGACGCCGTTCGCGGTCCTCGTGCTGCTCGCCGCCGCCGGCATCGCCCTGGTCGTCGCCCGGGCCCGGCCCGCCATGAGCCCGACCGTCCCGGTCACCGAGGAGGCGGCGCCCGATCTGTACCGGATGGTGCGCGACCTCGCCGACCGCTTGGACGTCCCCGCGCCCTCGGCCATAGCGCTCACCCCGGACTGCGACAGCTGGCTGGAGGACCGTACGCACCCGGCCCACGGCCCGCCCCCGGCCGAGGAGCACCACGACATAGCGGGAGGGGGCAGGCAGGCGCACCGCCGGCACCCCGTCGCGCCGGTCCTCGTCATCGGCTCCCCGTTCCTGTGGTGGATGCGGGTCGGCGAGCTGCGCGCGGTCCTCGCCCCGGTCATCGCCGGTACGGGCCCCTCGGCCCACCCGGACATAGCCGCCGCCCGGCGCTTCGTGCGGGGTCTGGACGCCGCGGTGGCCGTGGCCTCGGCGTCTCGCCGCGAGCCGGTCTCGCGGGTGGTGCTCGCCGGGGTCGGCTGGGTCGCCCGGCTGCTGCTGCGCAGCTGCCGCGTTCACGCCGCCGAGATGGAGCGGGGTGTGGCCGCCGCCGCGGCGGAGCGTGCACAGGCTGTGGATTACGGGCTGCGGATCGTCGCCCAGGAGCAGGTGGGCCTGGCGTACGCGGGCTGGGACCGGCTGCTGACCCGGGTGGCGCTGCCCGCCTGGCGGATGGGCCGCTGGCCGTCCCGGCTGGACGCCGGTGTGGTCGCGGCCCTCACGGAACTGTCCCGGCGTGACCGCCTGGCCGAGGGATTCGCGTCCCGGCTCGGCGAGCGGCCCGCCTGCGACCTGCTGGAGGAGCCGGGCACGGTCGACGAGGCCGCCTCCCTCCTCGCCGCCCGCCTCTTCCACGGCGGTCCCGCCGGATCGGGGCCCGACTGGTCGCCGGTGGACTGGAGCGAGTATCCGGACGAGGTCGTCGACCGCAAGTGGCGCCTCGACGCGGCCCGCCTGCACCGCGTTCTGGACACCATGGGCGTCCGCCCCGCCTCCGGCCCCGCGGCCCCCGCGACCGGCGCCCCCACCCTGTCCCGCGTCCTCGACCACCTGGCGGAGGACCCGGGCACCGCACGGACGGCTGGGACCGCCCCGGCCGGCAGCCCCGCGGGAGGCCCGGCCGTCTCCGGGCCGGACACCGCCCCGGACCGGGCCCCCGGCACACCGGACCCCCTCGACGACGAGGACCTCTCCGGTACGACGGCCCCCAGCGCCACCCTCGCCGCCCGGCTCAGCGCCGAGCTGGCCCGTGAGGAGGCCGCCCCCTCCCCGGCGACCCCGTCGCCCGCCGTGCCGTCCCCCGCCTCCGACGCCGCGGCCCTCTGGGACGACCGGGCCCTGCCCCTCTTCCCCCTCCAGCCCCCGCGCACCGCAAGGGAACTGCTCGCCGACCACCTCACCGCGATGGTCTGCTGCGCCGCGATGGACACCGCCGGCGCGACTCCCGGCCTGGACTGGCTGGACGGCCCGACCCTCCTGATCGACGGTGAGCGCACGGCCGATCTGGCCCCCAAGGTCCTCACCCTCATCGAGGACGGCGACGCCACGCCCCTGCGGGTCTGGCTCTCCCAGCTCGGCATACGCCCGGAGAAGCCCGTCCGCCTCGGCTGACCGCCGGAGCACCCACTTCCGGTTCTGGCCAATTCGAAACGAACAGTGACGAAGCGCGCGCGTTATGTGATGTGCTGGGACCGTTCGCGCGCGGGCAAGGGCTTGCGACATACGACAAGCACATAGGCACGACGGCATCGCATCCACCGCAGAACACCGCACACACCACACCGGCACACAGCACACCGGCAGGCACCACCACGGGGGCAAGGGGAGGGGAAGCAACCATGGGTTCGGAGCAGATCCGCCGCTGGGAGTCGGGAGCGCTGGCGCACGCCGTGACGGATCCCTTCGGACAGGGCCCCGTCCCGTGGCTGCGCGGCAACGTGACGTACTTCGACGACTCGGGCCGCGTCGTCCCCTGGTACGTGGACCAGGACACCTCCCACCCGTCGAAGCAGGGCAGCCGCTCGGGCGGCCCCCGCGCGGCCGACGACGTCCACCGTCAGATCAAGGGCTTCACCTCGACCGGAGCGGTCGCCCCCGGCGAAGCCATCGACTTCCACATCACCGTCGACCCGCCACAGCAGTTCGCCGTCGACATCTACCGCATCGGCCACTACGGCGGTGACGGCGCCGCGAAGATCACCACGAGCCCGCGCCTGTCCGGCATCGTCCAGCCCGCGCCGCTCACCGCGGACCGCACGGTCTCCTGCCACCACTGGTGGCTGTCCTGGCGGCTCCAGGTCCCCTCGTACTGGAACGTCGGCGCGTACGTCGCCGTCCTCACCACGGCGGACGGCCACCGCTCGCACGTCCCCTTCACCGTCCGCCACGACCAGCCCGCCGACCTGCTGCTCGTGCTGCCCGACGTCACCTGGCAGGCCTACAACCTCTACCCGGAGGACGGCCGCACCGGCGCCAGCCTCTACCACGCCTGGGACGAGGAGGGCCGGCTGCTCGGCGAGTCCGAGGCCGCCACGACGGTCTCCTTCGACCGCCCGTACGCGGGCGCCGGCCTCCCCCTCCACGTCGGTCACGCCTACGACTTCATCCGCTGGGCCGAGCGCTACGGCTACGACGTCGCCTACGCCGGTGCCACTGACCTGCACGCGGGCCGCGTCGACCCGGCCCGCTACCGGGGACTGGTCTTCCCGGGCCACGACGAGTACTGGTCGGCGGACATGCGTCGGACCGCGGAGCGCGCCCGCGACACCGGCACCTCGCTGGTCTTCCTCTCCGCCAACTCCATGTACTGGCAGGTGGAGCTCGGCCCCTCCCCGTCCGGCGTCCCCGACCGGCTGCTGACCTGCCGCAAGCGCCGGGGTCCGGGCAAGCCGGTGCTGTGGCGGGAGATCGACCGGGCGGAGCAGCAGCTCCTGGGCATCCAGTACGCCGGGCCCGTCCCCGAGCCGCACCCGCTGATCGTGCGCAACTCCGGGCACTGGCTGTGGGAGGCGACCGGGGCGCACGAGGGCGACGAGCTCGAGAACCTGGTGGCGGGCGAGGCGGACCGCTACTTCCCGCGCACCCCGCTCCCCGACCACGAGGAGCGCATGCTGCTCGCCCACTCCCCGTACACCGACAAGGAGGGCGTCCTGCGCCACCAGGAGACGTCCCTGTACCGCGCGCCCTCCGGGGCCTGGGTCTTCGCAGCAGGAACGTTCGCCTGGTCCCCGGCCCTGGACCGCCCCGGCCACGTCGACCCGCGTGTCCAGCGCGCCACCGCCAATCTCCTGGACCGCATCTGCAAACGCGACTGACCCACTGTCCGCGATCACCCGCGCATACGGGAGAATCAGGCCATTGGACAGAACCACGGGGAGGAACCGTGTCCGGATTCGTCGAAAAGCCCGAGCCGATCCAGGTTCCGGGCCTGGTGCATCTGCACACCGGCAAGGTGCGCGAGCTGTACCGCAACGAGGCGGGCGACCTCGTGATGGTCGCCAGCGACCGCATCTCCGCCTACGACTGGGTGCTGCCGACCGAGATCCCCGACAAGGGCCGGATCCTCACCCAGCTCTCCCTGTGGTGGTTCGACCGGCTCGCCGACCTGGTCCCGAACCACGTCCTGAGCACGGAACTGCCCGACGGCGCCCCCGCCGACTGGGCGGGCCGCACCCTGATCTGCAAGTCGCTGCGGATGGTCCCGGTCGAGTGCGTGGCCCGCGGCTACCTCACCGGCTCGGGCCTCGCCGAGTACAACGAGACCCGCACGGTCTGCGGTCTCGCCCTGCCGGAGGGCCTGACCGACGGCAGCGAACTGCCCGCCCCGATCTTCACCCCGGCCACCAAGGCCGCCGTCGGCGAGCACGACGAGAACGTCTCCTACGAGGAGGTCGCCCGCCAGGTCGGCGCGGACACCGCGGCCCGGCTGCGCCAGGCGACCCTCGCCGTCTACTCCCGGGGCCGGGACATCGCCCGCGAGCGGGGCATCATCCTCGCGGACACCAAGTTCGAGTTCGGCTTCGACGGCGACGACCTGGTCCTCGCGGACGAGGTCCTCACCGCGGACTCCTCCCGCTTCTGGCCGGCCGACCAGTGGCAGCCGGGCCGTGCGCAGCCGTCGTACGACAAGCAGTTCGTCCGGGACTGGCTGACCTCGCCGGAGTCCGGCTGGGACCGCAAGAGCGAGCAGCCGCCGCCCGCCCTGCCCCAGCAGGTCGTCGACGCCACCCGCGCCAAGTACGTCGAGGCGTTCGAGCGCCTGACCGGTACGAGCTGGGCGTGAGGACGTAGCGCACGAAGAAGCCCCCCGGCCGGAACCGGGGGGCTTCTCGATGGAGCGAACGACGAGGTTCGAACTCGCGACCTCAACCTTGGCAAGGTTGCGCTCTACCAACTGAGCTACGTTCGCATGCGCCGTGACGCGAGAACCACTATACCCAACCTCGCTCCCGCGCGAGCCGCACGGCCGCATGCCGGTTCTCCGCCCCGAGCTTCGACACGGCCGACGACAGATAGTTCCGTACGGTCCCCTGCGACAGCGCGGCCCGCTCGGCGATCTCCACGACGGGCGCCCCGTCGGCGGCCAGTTCCAGAACCTCGGCCTCCCGCGCGGTCAGCGGCGAGTCCCCGGCGGCGATCGCGTCGGCGGCCAACTCCGGGTCGACGTAACGGTTCCCGGCGTGCACCGTACGGATGAGCTCGGCGAGCCGCTGCGCGCTGACGGTCTTGGGCACGAACCCCCGCACCCCCGCCTCCAGCGCCCGCTTCAGATGGCCGGGCCGCCCGTGGCTGGTGACGATGAGGACCCGGCAGCCGGGCAGTTCGGTCCGCAGCGATGTGGCGACCTTCACACCGTCGGCCCCGGGCATCTGGAGGTCCAGGACGGCGACGTCGGGCTTGTGCGCCCGGGCCATCGCCATCGCCTCGGGCCCGGTGGCCGCCTCGGCGACGACGACCAGGTCGTCCTCCAGCGACAGCAGCGCGGCGAGCGCCCCCCGGATGAGGTGCTCGTCGTCGGCGAGCAGCAGCCGGATGGGTTCCACGGCCGTCACGAGGGGACCTCACTCACCGGGCGCGCCGCGACGACGGCCGGGGCGGAGCCGGGAGGGGCGGGCGGCGAGGGCAGCGGGATCTCCGCCGTCAGCCGGAACAGCCCGCGCCCCGCCGGGCCGGCCTCCAGTGTCCCCTCGAACTTCGCCAGGCGCTCCCGCAGCCCGGCGAGTCCCGATCCGGACGGTCCGGTCACGGGTTCCTTTCCCGCCTCGCTCACCCCGTCGTTCTCCACGGACAACACCACGCGCCCCTCCAGCACCCGCAGCCGCACCGCACACCGCCGTGCGTCCCCATGCCGCAGGACGTTCGTCGCGGCCTCCCGCACCACCCATCCCAGGGCGGACTGCACCGCGGCCGGGAGCCCGGCCACCGGCGCCCCGCCGACCGTGCAGTCGATGCCGGCCGCCGCCAGCACCCCTTGCGCACCGGCGAGTTCCGAGCCGAGGTCGGCTTCCCGGTAACCGCGCACGACCTCCCGCACCTCGCGCTGCGACTCCTGCGCGAGCCGCTGCACCTCGACCATCTGTGTCACGGCCTCCGGCCGCCCCCGCTGGGCCAGCTGCACGGCCAGCTCGCTCTTGAGGGCGATGACGGCCAGGTTGCGCCCCATGACGTCGTGCAGATCCCGCCCGAACCTCAGGCGCTCCTCGGCGACGGCCAGCCGGCTCCGGGTCTCGCGGGCGTCGTCGAGTTGGTAGACGGCGTTCAGCAACCAGATCGAGAAGACGGCCGTGAAGGCGATGAACACGCCGCCGATCAGCACGATCAGCGCCGTGAGAAGCGCCGCGAGCGCGGGGGCGCCGAGCGCGAAGGCCACGGTCCAGGAGCCCGCCGCGAAGCCGCCCGCGATGGCGAACGCGCGCCGCCGGTCGCGGACGCCGAGCGCGATGATGCCGGGACCGAAGATCAGGATCACCCCGAAGACGCCCCCGGCGGCGGTGTCGACGTCCTCGCCCCGGGGTCCGTGCTCGACGATGCCGATCGCGGCGACGGCGATCGCGGCGGTGACGGCGGCCAGGGTCCACAGCAGCCCGGTGGGTTGGGGCCTGCGGCCTCGTGTCCAGTCGATCGTCCGGGAAACGGTCACGAAGCAGAGACCGGCGTGCACGGCCACCACCGCCATGACGGCGCTGCCCAGCCGTGCCCCGAGCGGGGCCACGGACGTGAGCCCGACGGAGAAGAACTCCATCACGGCGAAGAGCTGGAACGACCACCGTGTGTACGTCTCGACCTTCTCCGGCGTGCTCTTGTGCCGCCACCACCTGCCCGGCGTGCGCATCGGCCCGTCACTCCCCCTTCGGTCAGCGCCGCGGTTCCCAGCGGAACCACCGCCGTACAGCAAACACCCCGATGAGGATCCAGGCCATCGCCGTCGCGAGGGCGCCCAGCGCCTCGTACCCGGAGAGGTTCCCGGCCCAGCCGCCGCGCACCAGCGTGACGACGGGCGTCAGCGGCAGCAGCTCGCACACGGAGGCCACCCGGTCCGGCATCAGCTCCAGGGGCCAGAACATGCCGGAGCCGATCATCGAGACCAGCAGCAGCGGCATGGGCGTGGCCTGGGCGCTCTCGCCCGTCTTGGTGAAACTCGCGGTGGCCGCCGCGAGGGCCGCGCACATCACGAGCCCCAACACCAGGCCGATGACGACCAGATGGGG
Source organism: Streptomyces sp. SID5643 (assembly GCF_009872555.1). NCBI lineage: Bacteria > Bacillati > Actinomycetota > Actinomycetes > Kitasatosporales > Streptomycetaceae > Streptomyces > Streptomyces sp. SID5643. The sequence continues at coordinate 1,618 of NZ_WWIC01000024.1, read as the reverse complement.
CGCCGACGGCGCGGACAGGTCCAGCAGGGCGACGCAGCCCACCGTCAGCAGCAGGCACTGCGCCAGCCCGGTGAGCGCGGCCGGCAGCGCGGAGCCGGCCAGGATCTCGGCGTCCCGCAGCTCGCCGGTGCGCAGCCGCTTGAGGACGAGCTCCTCACGCCGGACGACGAACACGCCGACGAGCACCGAGTAGACGGCGAACAGCAGGGAGAAGCCGAACGCGGCGGGCAGCACCAGCGTGCCGGTGCTCAGCCCCGCTCCGGCCAGGTCCATCTCCTCCGCCGCCGACCGCACGCTGACCGGCATCACCAGCGGCACGAACAGCGCGGCGACGAGCGCGCCCCTGGTCCGTCCCAGCAGGGTCAGTTCGGCACGGGCGAGGGAGGTCATCCGGCTCAGCGGGGTCGTCGCGGCCGTGGCCGGCCGGGGCGTCGTCTGCGGGGCGTTCATGCCGCGTGCTCCTTCGTCGTCGTACCCGTGGCGTGCTCCGCCGGGACGTTCTTGGCGATCCCGAGGAACGCCTCCTCCAGGGACGCCGAGCGCACGTCCAGGCGGCGCAGTTCCACCCCGGCCCGCGCGGCCCACATCAGCAGCTCGGTGGCCGTCCGCTGCAGTTCGCGGGTGCGGAGCCGGATCATCCGGCCGTCGGTCTCGTGCCCGGCCACGCCCAGCTCGCCGAGCGGCGGGAGGTCGCCGACGAAGTAGTCGTCGGGCAGTTCGAAGGAGATTCGCGACGGCTCCGCGGCGGTCACCTCGGCCGGTGTCCCGGTGGTGGCGATCAGACCGTCGTGCATGATCGCGAGGCGGTCGGCGAGGTTCTCGGCCTCCTCCAGGTAGTGCGTGGTCAGCAGCACGGTCGTTCCGCCGTCGCGCAGGGCGCTCACCAACTCCCAGGTGGCCCGGCGGCCTTCGGCGTCCAGGCCGGTGGACGGTTCGTCGAGGAAGAGCACCTCGGGGTCGCCGAGCAGGGCGAGGGCCAGATCGAGGCGGCGCCGCTGGCCGCCGGACAGCTGCTTGACCCGGGTGCCGGCCTTCGTCTCCAGACCGACCAGCGCCAGCGCCTCCGCGGGGGGCCGGGCCCCGCTCACGCATCCCGCCCACATCCGCGCGGTCTCCGCGACGGTGAGCTCGGAAGGGAAGCCGCCTTCCTGGAGCATCACACCGGTGCGGGGCCGGACGGCGGCCCGTTCGGTGTACGGGTCGTGCCCGAGGACCCGCACCCGTCCGCCGGCCGGCTCGGCGAGGCCCTCCAGGAGTTCGACGGTGGACGTCTTGCCCGCGCCGTTGGTGCCGAGCAGCGCGAAGATCTCCCCGCGCCGGACGGAAAAGCTGATTCCGCGTACCGCTTCGAACCCGCCCCCGTACACACGCCGCAGGTCAGTGACCTCAATCACGTGTTCGTGTCCGTTGGTTTCCATGCTTCAAGCGTTCCGGCCGGGCGGGCTCCGAAGCAGTGCGCGCTGTCATCTTTCGGCATGACAAATGTCAGACGAACGCTCGTGTGCACGAAGAAGACCCCGGTCCTGATGGACCGGGGTCTTCTTTCCCGAGCGGACGACGAGGTTCGAACTCGCGACCTCAACCTTGGCAAGGTTGCGCTCTACCAACTGAGCTACGT
>NZ_WWIC01000211.1:0-4882 GCF_009872555.1 Streptomyces sp. SID5643 | reverse complement strand
GGGCGGTCGGTTCAGTGCCGGGCGAACTGGACCTGGGTGGGCTGGACGACGTTCGGCCGCACCGTGAGTCCCGAGACGGTGAGCTGTTCGCCGTAGATGTCGGTGATTCTGATCGCTCCGCCGCACCCGCTGCCGTCGGCGGAGACGAAGTAGTTGTAGGCGGTGCGGGGCAGTTGCCGCCAGCCGCCTGCGCCGCGGACCTCCAGCCCCCTGACCGGATTTCTGTGGTCGATCGCCTGGATGGCACACCAGTGCCGGCTGGACCCGGTCTTGTACCTGATGGAGATCGTGCCGACCGTGCTCGGGCTGACCAGGCTCCAGGTGATGGGGAGCCGGCCGAGCTTGAGGTCGGCGAGTTTCGCGAAGGCCTGTTCGCTGAGGTCGATCTGTCCGGGTGCGCAGGGCAGGGGGCATTCGTTGGTGATCCGCACCGTGACGGACCTGCCGTTGGCGGCGCGGACGAGAACATACGCGCCGCATGCCTTGGACGTCTCGTAGTCGGTGGTGTTCATGGCCGCGACCATGAGGTCGGGGCTCGGGCCGAAGAGACAGGCGCCGTCCCCGACTCCGGCCTTGTAGGCGGTGGCGACGCCCTGGTAGGTCGTGTTGGGCTTGATCCGTCCTGTAGACGGAGGCTTGGTGGACGTCTCCCGCGGGGGCCGCGGGGTGTCCTTGGGTGAGGGCTTGGCTGTCGTGGTGGCCGGGGAGGCCTTCGGGCTGGGGGAACCGGTCGGGCTCGCCGTCGCGCTCGGCGTGGCTGTGGCTGTGGCGGTGGCGGCCTTCTTCTGGGACGTGGCGGCGGGCGCAGCCACGGCAGTTCCTGCATCCGCGGTGCGGTCGGGTGACGATCCCATGAGCAGGTAGGCGAGAACGCTCACAGCGGTCAGCCCCACCGTGGTGCCCAGGATGAGCGTGCGTCTGCGTCTGCGTCTGCGCTGCCGCGCAGCCTGCCTTGGTGTGTTCATGTGCTGTCCGTTTCGGAAGATCGAGCCGGTGGTGCACTCCTCAGTGGCAGCGGGAGACGAAAAGGTTGCCGACTGTTTCCCGGAATCCATGCCGCCGACCCGGTGCTGTGCCGTATGGAGCCAGGTCCGCCACGTCACCCTCGCCCACGACGACGAGGCCCACGCGTTCCGCTGGACCTACGACGGGACCCCGCTCAAAGCCGCACGACCCTCGCAAGATCAATGCGGCGCTGCACCGGCCCTTGCGGCCATCTTCGAATGTGCCGGCGAGCGCCGATGGTGGTCAGGACGACGCACGGACCACCAGCTCAGTACGGAGAATGACGTGGCGCCAGGCCACGGACGGCTCTTCCATGTCTTCCAGCAGGATGCGGATCATGGCCCGGCCGATGTCCTCCAGCGGCTGACGGACTGTGGTCAGGGGCGGCTCGGTGCGCTGGGCGAGCGGAAAATCATCGAAGCCGATCACGGCGACGTCATCGGGAACTCGTCGCCCCGCGGCCCGCAGCGTCTGGAGGGCTCCCGCCGCCGTGGTGTCCGACGCGGCGAGGACGCCGTCGAGCTCAGGGTGGCGCTGGAGCAGTTCGGCCATGGCCCGGCGCCCGCTGTCCTCCGTGAAGTCTCCCTCAGCGACCATGGACTGTTGGTACTTCAGGCCCGCCAGCCCCAGGGCGTCCTGGTAACCGCGCAACCGGCACTGGGCGGCGTACATGTCCAGGGGACCCGTGATGGTGGCGATCGACCTGCGGCCCCTCGCCAGCAGATGGGAGACGGCGCTGCGGGCACCGCCCACGTTGTCGGCGTCCACGTAACTGATGTACTCGTCGCCTGACCTGCGCCCCAGCATCACGGTCGGCAACCGAGCCTCGGCAAGCATGTCCGGCAGCGGATCTCCCGCATGTACGGACATCAGCAACACTCCGTCGACCCGGCCGCCGCGTGCGTATTCGAGGAAGCGCTGCCGCTCGGCGCCTGAGCGGACCAGGGTCAGCATCAACTGCATTCCTGTGTCTGCCAGCGCGTCCCCGAGCGAGCCCACGATCTCCGAGAAGAAGGGCTCGGCGAAGAGTCTCCAGTCGGGCTCCGTCAGGACGAGGGCGACAGCATCGGTTCCCCGCCCGGCCAGAGAGCGGGCTGCGAGATTCGGGACGTATCCCAGTTCCTCGATGGCACGTTGTACGGCGTGCCGTGTCGACTCCTTCACGCCGGTGGCGTTGTTGATGACGCGCGAGACCGTGCCTCGCCCCACCCCGGCGCGAGCGGCCACCTCTTCCAACGTCGGCGTTCCGGGGCGTCGCCTGCCCATGACCACCTCCCCACGAGGTTACCGATCTTACGGGCCGGTGGGACCAGGCATGAGGATTATGCGCATGGCTCATGCTGTATCGGCCAAGACCACGTGGGGTCGGAGGGGGAGGGGGCGAGCATGATGCACGGAGAGCACGCGTCCCGACTGGGAGCGCTCCCGAAAGTTCGTGCCGCGCCGCTCGGTCCACTGGAGCGGCGGGTGAGCGGGTGCGAAGAAGCCGGACGGCCCCCGGTGCAGGTGGGACCGTCCGGCCGGGTGACCCCGTCTCCCTTCCGACGGGGTCGCGTACGCGATCCTCGGCGAGGGGCTACTCCAGGAGTTCCGCGTACGAGCCCATGGCCAGGGCGATGTCCGCCTGGGCCCAGAACCGGTGGTAGGTGAACGAGGGCACCGCGCCGCCGGCGAGGTAGCTTTCGATCTTCGACCAGGCCGGGTCGTCCTGGTAGAAGGAGCGGATCGAGTCGAACGTCGACGACGAGTTGATCGGGTCGCCGTTCGGCATCGTGCCTGTCCAGCCGCTCGGGATGTGGACCGGGTCGTCGAAGCGGTTGTAGTCGGCCCGGTTCTCGGCAACGGCGATTCCGAGGTCGGTCTGGTGGTTCGCCCACATGCCGTCCAGCAGCTTCTTGGCTGCCGCGGCGGCCTGCGTGTCACCGGAGCGGTCCGCGTAGTAGGTCAGGGTCTTGGCGTACGCGGCGGCCACACCGACGTCGTTGGTGTAGTCGGCGACGGTGACGTGCAGCCCGTTGTTGGCGCCGGGGTCGGCGGCGTTCCAGGTGTCGGGCTGGCCCGACCACTGGAGCGTCGAGGGGATGCGGTAGGTGCCGTCGGGGTTGAACGTGGTCTTGGACAGCGCCCACTTGACCCATTTGTCGAGGACCGTCTTGGCCTTGGCGTTGCCGGTCTGCTGGTACAGCTCGGCGACGCGTTCCATGGACCATGCCTGGAAGCCGAACCACTGGTTGGACGGCGGGTCGTGGTATACCGGCTTCTCGTCGTAGTACATGCCGTAGAACGTCGACTTGCCCGCGGGCGGGGCCGCGTACCGGCCCTGCCAGCTGTTGGTCGCGCCACCGGCGATGGCGCCTTCGTCGGACTGGAGCCAGCGGTAGAACTCCAGCTGCCGGTCCATGGACTTGGCCCAGTCCGCCGCACCCGTGGCCGACTTCGGCTTCAGCGGCGCGTAGTTGCCGAGTGCGTAGGCCGCCAGGGGGTTCTGGTAGCCGCCGTGGGCGTGGCTGGAGCCGATGCGCCAGGCCCAGCCGGCATTGGTGTCGGTGGCACCGCCCCAGGCGTAGTACCAGGACATCAGGTAGAAGGAGGCGTCCTTGCCGGTGCCCGCCGGGCAGGCCGCCGGTCCGACGCAGTTGCCGACCTTCTTGAAGTACTTGTCGAACATCGAGTAGCGCAGGTAGTCACCCATCTTCGCGGCCTTGGCGACCGTGCCGGAGACCTGCGCGCCCTTGCCCTGTTCCTTGGCCCACAGGTCCGCCCAGTAGGCGGCCTGCACGGCCCGGGCGTCGGCGTCGGGAGCGTTGGTGAACTTCCACTGCTTGGCGTAGGAGGCGTCAGCGGTGAACAGGTCCAGGTAGCCGTTCTTGCCGCCGTACTTGAAGGCGTCGCAGGTCGGCTGCGGCACCGTCTCCCACACCGACTCCTGCGCGCCGCGCTGGAAGGTGTTGATGTACGACGGGCCGGTGTCCGACGGACCCGCCTCGCACTTGCCGGGCGAGTTGCCGTAGCCGTAGACGTTGTCGACATCCTGGAGCCAGTGCATGCCGTAGACGTCGTCCGTGCCGTAGGCGCTCTTCAGCTCGCCCGCGATCGGGTCCGTGCCGGCCGCGACGGACGGTTCGAGCTTGGCCGGGTACTCGTTCGGCGTGTCCAGCTCGGGGGCGTAGGTGGCCGGCTTGGCGGGGTTGTAGAAGGAGTTGGTCGGCTGGTCGGCCTTGGTGGGGATCATGTACTTCTCCATGATCTCCCACGCGCCGTTGAACTTCGACCAGTCACCGGTCACCTTGCCGTACATGGCCTGGAGCCACAGCAGGTAGCTGTAGGCCTCCGACGTGGTCTCGTGGCCGTGGTCCGGCGCCTCGACGATCAGCGTCTCGACCGAGTGGTAGGGGATGCCCTCGGGCGAGAAGTAGCCGTTGGCCGGGTTGGTGATCTTCCCGTACAGCTCCAGGAAGCGGGCGTCGTACTCCTTCGCCGCCGCCAGCTGCGTGACGGTGACCGAGGCCTTGGCGTGGCCCGCGGCCGTCGACTCGAACACGGCCGATCCGCTACCGGAGTCCGCGGCCGCCACGGTCACCTTCTGCGCGGTGTTCCAGTTCTGCGGCGTGAACGTCAGCGAGGCACCGGCCGAGACCGACAGCCCCGCATTACCGCTCGCCCGGGCCGAGGTCACCGTCACGTTCGCCGAGGGCTGCTTGGACAGCTTCACCTCATACGTGCCCGACTTGCCCGACTGCACGCCCAGCTGGAGCGGTGAGGCCACGACGGTCGGCCCGGAGGCGACGGTGATGCCGACCGGCGTGGAATCGGCGGAGGCGCCCCTGCTGTCATACGCCTTCGCCACCAGGGAATGACCGCCCACCGCCAGATCGGA
>NZ_WWIC01000210.1:0-32570 GCF_009872555.1 Streptomyces sp. SID5643 | reverse complement strand
CCGCCCCCGTCGCGCCCCCGGCCGCCCCGGCCACGCCTCCCCCGCCCGCGCCCGGCGCCGGGAAGATCAACCTCGACAAGGGCCGTGTCAGCCTCCAGAAGAACCAGACGGTCTCCCTGATCAAGGGCGGCCGCCCGCTGCTGTCCCAGGTCAAGATGGGTCTCGGCTGGGAGCCCGCGTACCGCGGCAAGGACATCGACCTGGACGCCTCGGTCATCGCCTACGGGCCGCAGCGCAACCACATCGACAGCTGCTACTTCGGCAAGCTCCAGATCGTGGGCGGCGCCATCCGCCACTCCGGCGACAACCTCACGGGCGAGGGCGGCGGGGACGACGAGGTCATCACCGTCGACCTCGGGCGTCTCCCCCAGGAGGTCACCGGCCTGGTCTTCACGGTCAACTCCTTCTCCGGCCAGAAGTTCACGGAGGTGGCCAAGGCGTACTGCCGCCTCCTGGACGGCACGACCGGCGAGGAACTGGTCCGCTTCGACCTCACCGGCGCCGAGGCGCAGACCGGCGTGATGATGGCCAAGCTCATCCGCCAGTTCTCCGGCGAGTGGGACATGACGGCCATGGGCGACTTCGTGAAGTCCCGCACGGTGAGGGGAATGGTGAAACCGGCGGCGCAGGCCCTGTAACCCGCCGAACCGGCCTCCGGGGCGCCCCCTCACCCCAGGGGGCGTCCGGATCGCCGGGTCAGCGGGGCCCCGCCGCCAGCCCCTCCGTCAGCAGCGTCAGATACCGCCGGAGGCGCCGGCCCTCCCCGTCCGCCAGCTCCGACGCCGTGGCCACGCCATGCGCCAGCCGCAGCACGTCGACCGGCTCGACGTCCCGCCGCAGCGCGCCCTCCTCCTGCGCCGCCCGCACCAGCCGCCCCGCCGCGGCCTTGACCGGGTCGCCGCAGGCGGTGTGCACGAGAGCGCCGGAGTCCGTGACGGCCGGTCCCAGCAGCGCCTTCAGCCCCCGCATCCGGATCATCCCGGCGCCCAGTTCGTACAGCCACTCCCCCAGCGCCTCGCCCGGGGGCAGTTCGGCCGCGAGCGCGTCGGCCCGGGCCGCGATCGCCTCGACACGGTCCAGGTACGCGGCCTCCAGCAGCGCCTGCCGGGTCGGGAAGTGCCGGTACAGCGTGCCGGAGCCGACCCCGGCCCGCTTGGCGATGTCGTCGAGCGACGCGCCCTCCCCGTGCTCGGCGAAGGCCTCGACGGCGACCGTCAGCAACCGCTCGTAGTTGCGCCGGGCGTCCGCCCGCATGGGCCTGGCCTGCACCACGCGACCACTCCTCACCGACCGGGACACAGGGGCTCCTTTCTCCGCACCCTACCGAGAGGCCGGACCGGGGACCCGCCCTCGCATCGTCATCGCTCCGGCCACCGCATCCCGCAGGAAGTGCCGCGCACCGGCCATCACCAGAGCGCAGTACGCGTGGGCGGATCGGCCGGCCGGAACGTCAGGCGGAGTCGCGCACCACGAGTTCGGGTGTCACCCACGCGTCGGCGCCCCGCAGCGGCTCCTCGCCCGCGCGCAGCCGGGCCACCTGCTCCACGGCCAGCCGTCCCAGCTGCCGCTTGTCGATGTGCAGGGTGGTCAGGGCGGGTTCGACCAGTTCGCCCAGGGAGAGACCGTCGAAGCCGAGCACGGCCAGGTCGTCCGGGACGCTCCGCCCGCCGCGGCGGGCGGTGCGCATCGCCCCGACGGCGATGAGGTCGTTGAAGCCGAAGACCGCGGTGATCCCGGGCCGTTCGGCCAGCAGCCGCTCCATCCCGGCCTCGCCACCGGCCACGCTGTGCTCCGGGCACGTCACGACCCAGCTCTCGTCGGCCGGCAGACCGAGCCGCCGCGCCTGCTCCAGAAAGGCCTGTCTGCGGGGGCCGGGGCCGTGCACGCCGTCCAGCATGCCGATCCTGCGGTGCCCCGCGCTGAACAGGTGGTTCATGCCCTGCTCGACCCCGGTGGCGGCGTCGATGCCCACGGCCGCGAACCGGGTCTGCTGCGGCCCGCGCTCCAGCAGCACCAGCGGTACTCCGCCGATATGCCGGGTGAGCACGTCGTCCGGGTCCTTGAAGTAGCCCACGACGGCGTCCGCCTGGTGGGAGAGCACGTCGAGCGCCTCGCGCTCCCTGGCCTCGTCGATCCGGGAGTCCCACACGACGACCTGCCAGCCCCGCTGCTCGGCCGCCTCCAGCACGCCGGCGGCCACCTCGGGGAAGAACGGGTTGCGCAGGTCCGGGATGACCAGGCCGGCCGTCACCGCACCCTTCTGGACGAGGCCTCGCGCGAACCGGCTCGGCCGGTAGTCCAGGAGCCGCGCCGCCTCCAGGACCCGCTCCTTGGTGCCGGGGTCGATCTCACCCTTGTCGTTGACCGCCCGCGAGACCGTCTGGCGGGACACCCCGGCCAGACGGGCGACGTCGTGGATCGTGGCCCGGCGCCGTACACCGTCGGGCCGTTCGGCACTCGGCTCCGCACGCTGATTGTCGGTCCACACGTCCAGCACTGTATCCGGCGCCGGAGTGCACACGGCAGGGGCAGCCGGACGGACACCCTCCGGCGCGGTCCCGGCTCACCACCCGGCGAGGCGAAGACCCGCACGCCGCCGCAGCCGGTCGATCACCCCGACCGGCACCCCACCACCCCCGTCAGTCACCGAGCTCGGTGAACAGCGTCAGCTGAAGCGCACCGGGTGCTTCGAGCCGCGAGTTCAGGGAGTTCCAGGGCGTACGGGTCGGCTCGGCGACGACCTCGGCTCCCGCGGCGGCCAGTCTCGCCGTCGCGGCGACGGAGTCGTCCACCTGGAAGGCGACCCTGATGTGCCCGGCCACCCGCCGCCCCACCTCGACCTCGTCGATGAACGCGGCATGGTTCGGGTCGGTCAGCTCCAGGGTGGCCCGCCCGGCGTCGAGGATCGTGACCCGCCCGTCCTCCGAGGCGAACGCGCCCTGCTCGGGCAGCCCGAGCACGTCCCGGTAGAAGTGCAGCGCGGCGTCGTAGTCCTCGGCGGTCACGACCAGGCGGAGTTCGCGAACGGCCGGCTCGTCGGACATGGGGGCTCCTCCAGTACGTCGGGTAACGGCGACAACCCGGCGGCCCCCCGGCTGATTCCCGTACGCAGCCGCCCTGACGGCCGGCGGTCAGAACAGCGCGCTGTACGCGTTCAGCGCCGGCTGCCCGCCCAGGTGGGCGTAGAGCACCGTGGCGTCGCGGCCGATCTCGCCCCGCGACACCAGGTCGATCATCCCGGCCATGGACTTGCCCTCGTACACGGGGTCGGTGACCATCCCCTCGGTCCGGGCCGCGAGCCGCATCGCCGCCAGGGTGGCCTCGTCGGGAATGCCGTACGTGCCCGCGTGGTACCGCTCGTCGAGCTCGACGTCGGCCTCGGTCAGCTCGCGCTCCACACCGACGAGCTGCCCGGTGCGGTGAGCGATGCGGGCGATCTGGCCGCGGGTCGCGGCCGGTTTGGCCGAGGCGTCGACGCCGAGTACGCGCCGGGGCCGCCCGCCCGCCTCCTCCAGTGCGGCGAACCCGGCGACCATGCCGGCCTGGGTCGACCCGGTCACCGAGCACACCACGACGGTGTCGAAGAAGACGCCCAGCTGCCGCTCCTGCTCGGCGACCTCGTACGCCCACCCGGCGAAGCCGAGGCCGCCGAGCGGATGGTCGGACGCACCGGCCGGGATGGCGTACGGCTTCCCGCCGCCCTCCTCGACCTCCCTGAGCGCCTGCTCCCAGCTCTCCTTGAAGCCGATGCCGAACCCGGCCCTCACCAGCCGCACGTCGGCCCCGGCCAGCCGGCTGATCAGGATGTTGCCGACCTTGTCGTACACGGCGTCGGGCCAGTCCACCCAACTCTCCTGGACGAGCACGCACTTGAGTCCGGCCCGGGCGGCGACGGCCGCCACCTGGCGGGTGTGGTTGGACTGCACGCCCCCGATCGACACGAGCGTGTCGCAGCCCTGGGCGAGCGCGTCGGCGACCAGGTACTCCAGCTTGCGGGTCTTGTTGCCGCCGTACGCGACACCGGAGTTGCAGTCCTCGCGCTTGGCCCAGAGGGACGCACCACCGAGGTGCGCGGTGAGCCGCTCCAGGGGGTGGACGGGCGAGGGCCCGAAGAGCAGGGGGTAACGGTCGTGCGAGGCAAGGGACATGGGTCCTCCCTGGGTCGGGGGTCGTCTCAGTCGGCGAGCTCTTCGAGGCCCCGCCAGATCTCCGCGGTGACGAGAACCGCCCCGTCCACGTCACCGGCGGCACACGCCTCGATCAGCCGCTCGTGCAGCCCGGCCGAGCGGCAGCTGCCGCCCTCTCCGAAGCGCTGTCGCTCCAGGCGGCGGATGAGCGGGGTGTAGCGGGCGGCGGTCGCGGCGGCCGCCCGGTTGCCGCTCACCCGGACGAGGACGTCGTGCAGTTCGTCGTCGGCCCGCAGCGCCGCCTCCACGTCTCCGGCGCGCACGGCGACGGCGAACCGCTCGTTGGCGGCGCGCATCTCGGTGAGGTGGGCCGCAGCCAGCCGGGGCACGGCAACCCGCGTGACGAGCTCGTGCATGGCGCCGACCACGGCGGCGGCGTCCCGGACGTCGGCGGCCACGAGCGGGGTCACCCGCGTATAGCTCTGCGGCTTGCTTTCCAGCAGCCCTTCGTCCACGAGCCGGGAGAACGCCTCCCGCACGGGGGCCCGGGAGAGCCCGAGCCGCTCGGAGAGCTCGGCATCCCGCACCACCGCGCCCGGTTCGATCTCCCCGGCCACGATGGCGTCCCGGATCGCCTCGTAGGCCCGGTCCCTGAGCAGTCTGCGGGGGACGGGCCGCATGGCTTCCATGAACTGAAATGTTAGATGTCAGTGAGGTTCCCGACAAGGGATGCGGACAGGCCCGTGGCCCGCACTCCCCACGCGGTGCGGGCCACGGTCTCTCAGGCCGCCCAGGGCCAGTCGGCGTCCCGGGAGGCCTCGATCAGCGGAACCATCCGGAAAGCGGCGTCCGAGAGCCCGCCGAAGGTGTGCCGGTTGGCCGTGCCCGACGGGCCGTGGCCCGCCCGGTACCCGGCGAGGTTCCAGGTGTAGACCGGCACGTCGGCCGGGATCTGCTCGGTCGGGTCGCCCCGGTGGTGGTGCGCGTACTGCTCGTCGGTGACGATCAGCACCCGGTCGTGCTTCTTGTAGTGCCGGCGCACCGCCTCCGTGGTGTCGGTGCCGCCCAGGTCGCCGAAGCGGTCGAGGATCTTCAGCACCGACTCGCCCCGGCGGAACGGCACGCGGTCGCTCGTCGAGCCGAACTCGACCAGGTCCGCGTGTTCCGCCCGCAGCGCGAGCGCCGTACCGAAGATCGCCGCCGCGTCGGCCCGGGTCAGCTCCGAGCGGTCGGACAGCCGTGACCAGAACATCGACCCCGAGCGGTCCACGAGCACCAGCGTCCGGCCGGACAGCGCAGGCACATTGGCCAGCGAGTGGCCGAGGGCCCGCTCCAGCGCATACGACCAGCGCAGCGACGGCGCGTGCCGGTAGGCGGCGAGGTACCGGAAGGGGAACTGCCGCGAACGGGCGACTTCGGCCGGGTCGCTGATCCGTGCGGCGACCCGCTCGGCCACGACGTCCGAGACCCCGGCCTCGTCGAAGTTCCGCAGGTTGCGCACGAGCGCCATGGTCCCCATGGAGGGGATCACGGCCTCCCAGGCCGCCTTGTCCATCGGCCCCTGAAGCCAGCCCGCCAGCGCCTCCCACGTCATGCCGGCCGCGGCCAGCCGCTCGGCACCGCCCTCGGCGGTCACGACCGCACGCCGGTCCTCAGCGGGCAGCGCCATCAGCTCGCGGTGCGCGCCGAGAACGTGGTCGGACGCGGGCGGCACGGCGGTGTCCGGGTGGTGCCGGCGGTCGAGGGCGTACCGGAACAGCTCGCCCTGCCACGGCTTGTCCGGGTCCGGGGCCGCGTGCACGAGATTGAGGATGTCGCCGAAGCGGTAGCCCTTGGAGGCGGTGTCGTACTTCAGCAGCGCCTTGCCGTGGTACAGGCGGCGCACGGCGTCGGCGATGCCGCGCTTGACCGGCTTCGGCACGTTCCGGCCGTACATCGCGGTCCAGTACGCGAGCAGTTCGCCGGGCTCGTCGGGCCGCTGGAGGACGGAGGCGACGACCTGCCGGTTGGACGGGCCGTCGGAGGCGCCCGCGTCCAGGCGGGCCTTGACGTACTCGGCGGCGCCGACGAGGGAGGCGGTACGCAGGTTGCCCGGGCCGCGCAGCCAGCCGAGCAGACCGGCCGTCCACTCCGGATCGGTGACGGCGAGTTCGCGCACGAGTCGCTGGAACCGGTCGTCGCGGTCGGCGCCGGTCTCGTAGAAGGTCTGCTGGGAGACGAAGGTGGAGACGGAGAGCAGGAAGAGTTCGGAGCGGGCGTCCCGCTCGCGGCCCCGGCCGCCCTCGTAGGTGCGCAGCACACGCCCGGTGGACGTCACGCGCGAGACGGGACGCGCGCGGGCTGCCTTGGAATTGAATCGCGCCATGGTGAATTCCCCCGAATTCGCTCGCATTTCGGGGGAGACGCTGCATGCGGGAAAAGAGGTGGGTGCCCGAGGACAGAAGTCGGCGACGGACTTATTCAGATGCTCTACCCATTGAGCTACAGCGACCCGAAGTCGCTGACGGGACTCGAACCCGCAACCGTCCGATCCAGGAAGTAACCGTTGCCTTCGCACCGGGCACCCACCACATGCTGCGCCTCCCGAGATCAAGTCGGCGGCGGCGTCGGATTCTTTGGAAGAGAAGTAGCCGCTGCCATCGCACCGGGAGGTGCGTGACGTTGTGATCTCACTGTAGGAGGCGCAACTCCGGAACTGCGAGCGAATTTATGACCGCTTCTGCCGCTTCCACGGACCGGTGATGGCGAGCAGGATGCCCGGGTCCTGGAGGTTGGCGTAGAGGGTCTTGCCGTCGGGCGAGAAGGTGACCCCGGCGAACTCGCTGTACTCCGGCTCCTCTTCGGTGCCGACGTTCAGGTCGTTCCGGGCGATCGGGTAGGTGCGACCGCTCCGGGTGGCGCCGAAGAGGTGCGAGACGCCCTCACCGTCCTCGGCCGGCACGATGCAGACCTGGCCGTCGTGCTGGACCGGGCTCTCCTCACGGGCGTAGGAGGAGACGATGCAGGCGCCGCCGTCGCCCCACCACATGCCTTCCAGCTTGCCGGCGCGGGTGACCGCGGCCGAAGAACTTCAGCGGCTTGGGGGTGACGATCCGATAGGTGAAGCCGGCGGGCAGGGCGAGGATGCCCTTGGGGTCGGGGACCAGCGGACCGTGGCCGACTCCGTGCCGGGCGTCCGCCGCCTCGTCGCCCGCGCTGTCGGCGTCGTAGGAGGCGAGGGCGTTCGGCGCGGTGGCGAGGGCGCCGACGCTGCCCACCGGGGCGACCCCGGCACCGATGATCGCGGAGGTTCCGGCGAAGTCCCTGCGGGTGGGCGACAGGGGTGTCTCCTGTGACGGTGTGGATGCCGTGGGAGGTGCCGGACCTCGTTCGGCGAAACCGTCCCGCTCATCCGTGAACGCCGGTTGCCCAACACCCCAGGGGCGCGGGGGACTGCGCGACAGGCCGAGACGACGCCGCACCCGCGAGCCCGGGATCAGCCGCCCTGTTGGGACCGCGCCTTGAACGCCGCTTTCCGCGCTTCCTTCGCCACCTTCTTGTCGGAATGCAACCGCCCCATCGCCTCCAGTACATCCGCGGTCGCGGGGTGATCAACCCGCCACACGGCGTCGAAGAAGCCACCGTGCTGCCGCGCGAGCCCCTCCACCAGCCCCCGCAGCTCCTCGGAGTTCCCCTCCGCGGCCAGTTGCGCGGCCACCGTGTCGATGGTCAGCCAGTACACCATCGCCTCGGACGGCGCGGGCACGTCCACCGCCCCGTGCTCGGTCAGCCAGACCCGGGCGAGCCCGCCCAGCTCGGCGTCGTCGAGGACCTCCCGCAGGGCGGGTTCGGCCGAGGCGCCGACGAGCGACAGGGCCTGCTGGCACCGCAGCCGCCGCAGCGGCGCCCCGGCATCCGAGCCCCGGGCCGCCGCGAGCAACTCCCGGGCCGCCGCAAGCGATTCGCGCCGCTGGAGCCACTGCTCGGTCTCCGCCTGTGCGGCAGCGGGCGGGAACTCCGCCGTGCCGTCGAGCAGCGCGTCGGCCCCCTTGTCCGCGAGGTCGCCGACGGCCGGCACCTCGAACCCGGCCTCCAGCAACCGCGCGCGCATGCCGTACAGCCCGAGCGGGGTGAGCCGGACCATGCCGTAGCGGGAGACGTCGGTGTCGTCGACGGGTGCGGCGGGCTCCTCGTCGGCGTCGGCCATGAGCGCCTCGTCGACGGGCTGGTACGCGACGAATCCCACCGGCTCCAGCATCCGGAACTGGTCGTCCAGCCGCATCATCGCGTCGGAGACCTGCTCCAGGACGTCGTTGGTGGGCTCGCCCATGTCGCTGGGCACGATCACCGAGGCGGCCAGCGCCGGCAGCGGCACCGGGGTGCCGGGTGTGTCCTCGCCGGCGGTCAGCAGGTAGAGGTTGCCGAGCACGCCGTCGAGGAACTCGGCCTCCCCCGCGGGGTCCCAGTCGAGGGCGGAGAGGTCGACCTCGCCCTCCTCGTCCACGAGCCCGTCCAGGTCGGGCACGCTCGCGTCGGCGAGGACGGTCTCCACGGCGGAGAGCCACACGGCGAGCACGTCCTGCGGCGAGCCACCGGTGAGCAGGGCGAGGTCCTCGCCGGCCGTCACGGTGCCCTCGTCCTCGTCGACGACCTCGACGAGCCCGGCGTCCACGGCGACCCGCCACGCCTCGCTCGCGTCGGCGGCGGCGTCGTCCCCGCTCAGCCCGAGTGCCTCGGCGGCCGCGGGCAGTTGTTCGTCGACGAGCCCTCCCCCGGCGTCGACACGGGTGTCCGGCCCGGCCCAGCGGGCGAGCCGGGCGGCCCGGGACAGCAACGGCGTGGACAGCGCGTCGCGCGCCAGCTCCGCTTCGGTGTGCAGCCGCACCGGCGGCAGGGGGGAGCTGTCTGACATCGGCTGTTTCTCCTAGCGCGCCTCAGGTGACTCAACCGCTCAGCCTAGACGGATTTCCACCCATGCCGCCCACTTCATCTCCCCGCCGGCTTCCGTGCATGGCCGAAACCTTGACAAGTGACATGAACAGGCTGGAGATTGACGCGCGTAGAAGTCGGCGGACACTTGTTCACCGGGCCCGCCCCACCAGGTCCATCCGTCCGCCGCGCACTACGCGCGTCACCGCATCCGCCCCACAGGGAGCGGCAGTCAGCCATCCGCCCTTTCCGCCCTCGTCCCGGCGCCCTGTCACGTCCCCGGAGGGAACCCCGTTGCCGAGCAAGCCGTCCGCGCGTCTCGCCGCGCTCACCGTCGCCGCCGCGTGCTCCGCGGCATCCACGATCGTCCTCACCAGCCCCGCGCACGCGGAGTCGGTGCGCATCCACGACATCCAGGGCAGCACCCGGATATCCCCCTACGCGGGCAAGCAGGTCACGGACGTGGCCGGAATCGTCACCGGCATCCGGACCTACGGCTCGTCCCGCGGCTTCTGGATCCAGGACCCGGCTGCGGACGCCGACCCGGCGACCAGCGAGGGCGTCTTCGTCTTCACCGGCTCCGCGCCGAAGGGGGTCGCCGTCGGTGACGCCGTCACGGTCAGCGGCACCGTCACGGAGTACGTCCCCGGCGGGGCGACCTCCGGCAACCAGTCGGTGACGGAGATCACCAAGCCGACGACCACGGTCGTCTCCAGCGGCAACGCACTCCCCGCCGCCACGGCGATCACCTCCCGCTCGGTCCCCGCCGCCTTCGCGCCGGCCGGCGACACCGCCGCGGGCGGCTCGGTCAACGCGCTCCCCCTCAAGCCCTCGGCGTACGCCCTGGACCACTACGAGGCGCTGGAGGGCATGTCCGTCCGGGTCACCGACACCCGCGTCGTCGGCGCCACCGACCCGTACACCGAGCTGTGGGTGACGGTGAAGCCGCACGAGAACCGCAACCGCCACGGCGGCACGGTCTACGGCTCCTACGACGGCCAGAACACGGGCCGCCTCCAGATCCAGTCCCTCGGCGCGACGGCGGACTTCCCGAAGGCGAACGTGGGCGACACCCTCGCGGGCAGCACCACCGGCCCCCTGGACTACAACCAGTTCGGCGGCTACACCCTGGTCGCGAGCGAGCTGGGCACGCTGAAGAGCGCGGGCCTGGAGCGGGAGACGACCCGCAAGCAGCGCTCCTCGGAACTCGCGGTCGCCACGTACAACGTGGAGAACCTCGACCCTGCCGACGGCACGTTCGACGCCCACGCCGCCGCGATCGTGAACAACCTGAAGTCGCCCGACATCGTGTCCCTGGAGGAGATCCAGGACAACAACGGCGCGAAGAACGACGGCACGGTCGCCGCCGACCAGACGCTGACCAAGCTGATCGACGCGATCGTCGCGGCCGGCGGCCCGAAGTACGACTGGCGCGCGATCGACCCGGCCGACGGCAGCGACGGCGGCGAGCCGGGCGGCAACATCCGCCAGGCGTTCCTGTTCAACCCGGAGCGGGTCTCCTTCGCGGACCGTGCGGGCGGCGACGCCACGACGGCCACCGGCGTGACGAAGATCCGCGGCAAGGCGCACCTGACGCTCAGCCCGGGCCGTATCGCCCCCGCCGACGAGGCCTGGAAGAACAGCCGCAAGCCGCTGGCCGGCGAGTTCGTCTTCCGTGGCCGCTCGGTCTTCGTGATCGCCAACCACTTCAACTCCAAGGGCGGCGACCAGGGTCTGACCTCCCAGTACCAGCCGCCGTCGCGCAGCTCCGAGACGCAGCGCCACCAGCAGGCCACCCTGGTGAACGCCTTCGTCAAGGACATCCTCGACACCCAGAAGAACGCGGACGTCGTCACGCTGGGCGACATCAACGACTTCGAGTTCTCGCAGACCGCGAGGCTCCTGGAGGGCCGCGGCGAACTGTGGTCGGCGATCAAGTCGCTGCCCCGGAGCGAGCGTTACTCCTACGTCTACCAGGGCAACAGCCAGGTCCTCGACCAGATCCTGATCAGCCCGTCGATCCGCCGCGACTGCGACTTCGAGTACGACAGCGTGCACGTCAACGCGGAGTTCCACGACCAGATCAGCGACCACGACCCGCAGATTCTGCGGTTCCGCCCGTAAGCGGCCCGGGGCCGGCCGGACATCCCGTCCGGCCGGCCCCACGGCTCCCGGCTCAACCGGGCAGCAGCCCCAGAACGTGTGTGTACCGGCTGCCGGTGAACCCCGCCAGTCCGGGATACGCCCGCACCCGCTCCCACGCGTCGGTCAGCGGCGCGGCCAGCGCCCGGTCGTAGGCCTCGGCGCTCTCCCACTCGGCGTAGTTCAGCACGTGCCCGCCGTCCGCGCTCAGGTGGAAATGAGCGGACAGCAGGCCGGCGTTCCCGACCGGGTCGTCCTCCAGCGCCTTCAGCACCAGATCGGCCCACTCCTCCCGGCGCCCCTCGGCACCCGCCTCGAAGTCGATCCGGACGGTGACGAAGTGCCCGGGCGTCCGCGTCTCCCCCGCGGCCCGCTCCAGGCTGCGGTACCGCCGGTAGCGCGTGAGTCCGACCCGCTCGATCCCCGGCACGGCGGTGTCGATCTCGTCGACGCGCTCCTGCCGGTGGACCTTCGCGAACGCCTCGAAGGCCTGCCCGCTGCTCCACTGCGAGTAGTGCATCAGCGTGGATCCGTCCTGCTCGGCGTACACGTGGTACCCCAGCAGGTCGGCGGTCGGCCAGGGCCGCCGCTCCCACGTCCGGCCGATCGCCTCGACGGCCTGCCGCTGCCGCTCGGGGTTTCCCAGGCGCCAGGTGCTGAAGAAGGGAGCACCGATCCGGGGGTCGGTGGGGTCGGGGTGCTGTCCGGTCCGACGGCTCATGGAACGCTCCTGTGGTGTGCGCCGACTGCCTGCACACCCCACTGTTCAACCTCGACCAAACTTGAGGTCAAGGGAGATCCCGCAGCCCGGCACCCCCGGGGCGTTCACCCGTCCGCCGCTCAGTGACACCCGTGCACGTACCTCCACCGCAGCACCCCGACGGCCACCACGCCCGCGGCCGCACCCGCCATCAGCACCGGCCGCGGATGGCGCATACCGGCCTGCACGACCGTCCGTACCGGACCGGGCGCCGCGTGCGCCGCCCGGCCCTGGACCGCGTGCCCCGCCTGCGCCGCACTGCTGCGCAACTGCACCGTCACCGCTCCGGCCTTGTCCCGGAGATCGGCGGCCCGGGCCAGCGCACGCCCCTTCACATCGGCCTTCCCGGCCAGCTGCTCCACCGTGTTCCCGAGTTCGCTCCGCGTCTGTTCGATCTGCCGCCGCAGCTCGTCGGGCCCCTTGGCCCCACCCGTCGGCTTCGTCATCGATGCGCCCTTCCCCTGATCTCCTCCACGTCCGCCTTGACGCTGCCGATGGCCTCCTCCGGCGTGGGGGGCGTGGCCCGTCGCAGCTGCCCCCGCCCGACGGCCGCCAGCACGGCCGCGATCACGAACAGCACCCCCGTCACGATCAGCGCGGCGGCCCACACGGGCAGCACCAGTGAGAGCGCGGCGGCACCCGTACCGGCCAGCGCGAGGAACCCGGCGTACGCGACGGCACCCGCCGCCCCGAGCAGCCCGCCGCCCCGGCCCGCCCGCCGCCCCTTCTCGGCCAGCTCTTCCTTCGCGAGCGCGACTTCCTGCCGCACGAGCCGGGAGGCCTGCTCGGCGGCCTGATTGACGAGTTCGCCCACGGAGTGGTGCTCGTCGCGCACGACCCGATGGTCCATGGTTCCGGTCACGGTGTTCCGCCTCCTCTCGAAGTAGGAACCCCCGAGTACCCGTCCGACCCTCCGATACCTCGTAGTATCGCTTAACATCATCCAGTAGCAGATTTAAGTGGAGCTACATGGTCGCCAGGTCGACACTACCTCCCATGACGACACCCTTCGGCCGTGCCCTCTGCGCGATGATCACCCCCTTCACCCCTGCCGGAACCCTCGACCTCGACGGCGCCCGGCTTCTCGCCGCCCACCTGGTCGGCAACGGCTGCGACGGTCTCGTCCTGTCCGGCACGACGGGCGAGTCCCCCACCACCACGGACGCCGAGAAGTCGGCCCTCATCGCAGCAGTCCGCGAGGCCGTGGGCGGCCGGGCGCGGATCGTCGCGGGCGTCGGCACCCCCGACACGCGCCACACCACCGAACTGGCCCGGGAGGCGGAGAAGGCGGGCGCGGACGGCCTGCTGGTGGTGGCGCCGTACTACAGCCGCCCCCCGCAGGACGCGATCGAGGCCCACTTCCGTGAGGTCGCCGACGCCACCGGACTCCCCCTCATGGTCTACGACGTCCCGGCCCGCACCGGCACCCGCATCGAACCGGAGACGATCCTGCGCCTCGCCGACCACCCCGGCATCGTCGCGGTCAAGGACTGCTCGAACGACTTCCTGGCCGCCCAGAAGGTACTGGCCCGCACGGACCTGGCGTACTACGCGGGCTGCGACGAGCACAACCTCGCGCTGTACGCCGTGGGCGGCTCCGGCTACGTCAGCACGGTCGCCAACGTGGTCCCGGACCGGCTGCGAGCCGTCCTGGACGCGTTCGACGCGGGCGACACCGTCCGGGCGGCCCGCCTCCAGCAGCGGGCCACCCCGCTCATCGAGGCGGTCATGTCGGCGGGCCTGCCGGGCACCGTCACGGTCAAGGCGCTCCTGAACGCCCTGGCCCTCCCCGGAGGCCCGGTCCGCGCCCCGCTCCGGGCGGCCGGCCGGGCCACGGCCGACACCCTGCTGTCGCTCCACGCGGACATCTCCGACGCCTGATCACCGCACCGCGACACCGGCTCCCAGCGCCCCCTGGGGTCGGCCTTGGGCGACCGGAAGCCGCTGAGCGGGATCGTCTTCCCGCCGCCGATGGTCACGAGGACCAGCCGCTGGTGGTACTCGTTCCCGTTCGGCCCGATGTCCCAGGCGACGAGCGAGTGGTGCGAGGGCGCCGCACTGTGCCACCGGCGGGCAACAGATACGGGACGGCCCGCACCGCAGTCGCCTGCGGTGCGGGCCGTCCCGTCTTCTCTGCCGGTTCAGTTCCAGGCGTACCCGTCACCGAACAGCAGCGTGTGCTCCAGCACGTCCTCCGCGGGATCGTCGATCTGACCGACGTTGACGTTGATCAGACCGACGCGGTGGCCGTTGTGGGAGTCCGTGTTGGTCTCGTCGGCGTGCGCGGCGCCCGCCGGCAGCCAGCACACCGCCAGCGCCGCGGCCACCCCGGCCAGCCTGCGCACGGCGGTCCGCCCCCGCTCGTTCCTCATGCCCCGGTCCTCGTTTCGTCGGTTCGGCTTCTGATCGGACACTGCGTCCACCCGTTCATCTGCCAAAACCACCGCGAGGTCACGCCGGGTCATCCGTACGGGACGTGCGGGGCCCTGCGGAGCGCCGTGGGGCCGTCAGTTGTGGCTGTGGAGGATCTCGTTCAGCCCGCCCCACACCGCGTTGTTCGGCCGGGCCTCGACCGTGCCGGTGACCGAGTTGCGGCGGAAGAGGATGTTGGAGGCGCCGGACAGTTCGCGGGCCTTGATGATCTGTCCGTCGGGCATGGTGACACGGGTGCCGGCGGTGACGTAGAGGCCGGCCTCGACGACGCACTCGTCGCCCAGGGCGATGCCGACGCCCGCCTCGGCGCCGATCAGGCAGCGCTCGCCGACGGAGATGATGACGTTGCCGCCGCCGGAGAGGGTGCCCATCGTGGAGGCGCCGCCGCCGATGTCCGAGCCGTCGCCGATCACGACACCGGCGGAGATGCGGCCCTCGACCATCGAGGTGCCGAGCGTGCCGGCGTTGAAGTTGACGAAGCCCTCGTGCATGACGGTGGTGCCCTCGGCGAGGTGGGCGCCGAGACGGACCCGGTCGGCGTCGGCGATCCGGACGCCCTTGGGGGCCACGTAGTCCGTCATGCGCGGGAACTTGTCCACGGAGGTCACCTGGAGGTGCAGGCCCTCGGCGCGGGCGTTGAGCCGCACCTTCTCCAGGTCGTCGACGGCGACCGGGCCGAGCGAGGTCCAGGCGACGTTGGCGAGGAAGCCGAAGATGCCGTCCAGGCTCTGGCCGTGCGGCTTGACCAGGCGGTGGGAGAGCAGGTGCAGGCGCAGATAGGCGTCGTGCGCGTCGATCGGCTTCTCGTCGAGCGAGGCGATGACCGTGCGGACCGCGACCACCTCGACGCCCCGGCGGGCGTCCGGGCCGATCGCCGCGGTCGCGCCACCGCCGAGCAGCTCCGCGGCACGCTCGGCGGACAGCCGCTCGGTGCCGGACGGGCCGGGCTGGTCGGCCAGCTCGGGCGCGGGGAACCAGGTGTCGAGAACGGTGCCGTCGGCGGCGATCGTGGCGAGGCCGGCGGCCACGGCGCCGGTGGTGCGAGGAGCAGTCGTGTCGGTCATGAGGGCAACCTAACCGGCGGACGCCGATGGATGCGAACCCGTGCGGGGCCGTCTCACGGGACGGGCGGTATCCGCTCCCCCGAGACGCCCCTCAGCAGCACGGACACCTGCACGGGACGGCCCCCTCACGAACGCTCCGCCGAACGCGCCGCGCCGTCCGGCTGCCCGGCCGGGCCGCTCCCCCACCGGCTGCACCGCCCCGGCCGTGCCGCTCCGCGCGATCCGCTCGGCGGGGCAGGGCGCGCACCGGGCCACGGCCCCGGGCACCGGCATGCCATCGCCGGACGGCCCCCGCCGAGCAAGCCCGCGGGCAGCGTCCTCACGGTCGCCCCGCCACCGGACAGCTCCCGGCCCGCGGCCGCTGCTCGTCATCGGCCCCCGGCCAGGGCGACTCCCTGACGGACGCCCCGCCGCACCGCCCCCGGCCGGGGAGCCCCGTCCTCGCCCACTCCCGCCGGCTGAAGTCCCGCATCACCCGGCCGCCCCCGCGAGCACCCGCGCCAGCACCTCCCGTGCGTACTCCTCGTCGTACGGCACCTCCGTCAGCAGCACCTGAAGACAGATGCCGTCGACGACCGCCACCAGCGCTCGTGCGGTGGCGGGGTCCGTGCGCGGGGACAGCAGGTCGGCGACCTCCTCGGCCCACTCGGCGGCGACGGGCCGCAGGGCGGGCCGGCGCAGGGCGGCCAGGTACAGCTCGTACTCCAGCTCCACACCCGTACGGTCACCGGAGAGCCACTCACCGATCCATCCGGCGAGTTCGGCGGCCAGATCGGTCCGGGGGTCCTCCAGGCCGCCGCACGAGGCGACCATCTTGGCGAAGCCCTCGTTGGTCTGCCGCAGCGCGGCGACCATCAGCTCGTCGAGGGTCCGGAAGTGGTACGTCGTGGAACCGAGCGGCACGTCCGCCTCGGCGGCGACGCTGCGGTGGCTCAGCCCGGCGATGCCCTTGGAGCCGACCACCCGGATCGCCGCGTCGATGATCCGCTGCCGCCGCTCGGGGTCATGGCGCCGGGGCATCAGTGTGCACCCCCCAGGTTCAGCACCACGACCCCGACGATGATCAGCGCGATCCCGGCCGCCTTGGCGACGGTCATGCCCTCCCCCAGGAAGACGATCCCGATGCCGGCGACGGCTGCGGTGCCGACCCCGGCCCAGATCGCGTAGGCCGTGCCCACCGACAGGGTCTTCAGGGTCTGCGCGAGCAGACCGAAGGAGAGGACGTAGCCGACGAGCGTGAGCAGCGAGGGCCCGAGCCTGCTGAACCCGTCGCTGTACTTCATGGAGGTGGTGGCGCCCACTTCGGCGGCTATGGCTCCGGCCAGCAGCAGATATCCCATGTGTACGAGCGTACACAACATCTGTACGCCCGTACACAACGGCGCTGCGGATATCGGAGAGAAACCGCTCTCACCAAATGGGCCACAGGCGCCCCACCAGTCCACTACGGTGTCCACCGATCACACACCGGGCCACCACAACTGCGCCGCCGTTCAGGGGGCCCCGCCGGAGGAACAGCGCATGTCAGACAAGAAGTCCCGGCCGCCGCAGGACCGCCCCTGGGAGAGCGACTGGGCCCCGGACACCACCCGGGCTCCGGGCACCCGAAGGCTCTGGCTGGCGGGCGCGCTGGCCCTGGCGACGATCACCGCGTGCGTCACCGCCATCACCGTGATGGACCAGGAGTCCGGCGAGCAGGAGAACCGGGCGGCGGAGCCGACCACCCTCAGCAGCTCGGCCCCGGGCGGCCTGATCTCCTTCGCCACGCCGTCCAAGGGCGGCACCGAGAAGGCCGGCGCGGACCGCCCCGACCCGTCACCTACTCCGACCAGCAGCGCTTCCACCGCCACCCCGAGTCCGAAGCCCGGGAAGAAGGCCCCCAAGCCGCCGAAGACGTCCTCTTCTCCGACGAAGAGCCCGAAGCCGCCGTCCTCCCACGGCATATCCATACGCTCGGTCAACTTCTCCGACCGCTACTGGCGGGTGCGCGACGGCTATGTGCGCCTCGACCAGATCGGATCGGGCCCCGAGCAGCGCGAGGACGCCACCTTCCAGCGCGTCGCCGGCCTCTCCGACTCCTCCTGCTACTCCTTCACCACCGCGGACGGCCGCCACCTCCGCCACCGCAGCTTCGTCCTGGTCGCCGAGAAGAACGACGGCTCCTCCCTCTTCCGCCAGGACGCCACGTTCTGCCCCCGCGTCTGGCCCCGTTCGGGAACGCTCACGCTGGAGTCGGTCAACTACCCGGGCCGCTTCCTGCGCCACCGCAGCTTCCAGCTCCGCCTGGACCCCTTCGAGAACAGTCACCAGTTCTCCGCGGACGCGTCGTTCCAGATCGTGTCCGGGCTGGACTGAAACCGGACATGCGTGAGGGCGGCACCCGGCTGGGTGCCGCCCTCACGCGCGTCAGCGGACCTCGGACGGAGGACCTCAGACGTTGAACCCCAGAGCACGCAGCTGCTCGCGGCCGTCGTCCGTGATCTTGTCGGGGCCCCACGGCGGCATCCAGACCCAGTTGATGCGCAGCTCGCTCACGAGGCCGTCCGTGGCGGACTTCGCCTGGTCCTCGATGACGTCGGTCAGCGGGCAGGCCGCCGACGTCAGGGTCATGTCGAGCGTCGCGATGTTCGCGTCGTCGATGTGGATGCCGTAGATCAGGCCGAGGTTGACGACGTCGATGCCCAGCTCGGGGTCGACGACGTCGTACAGCGCCTCACGAACCTCTTCCTCAGAGGCCGGCTTCATCTCAACGGTCTCGCTCATGCCGTCGTCTCCTTCTCGGCGTCGGCTCCGCCCAGTACCTGGGCCGTCGCGTCCTTCCAGGCCATCCAGCTCAGCAGGGCGCACTTCACCCGGGCCGGGTACTTGGACACCCCGGCGAACGCGACCGCGTCCTCCAGGATGTCCTCCATCGCGTCGTCGGGTTCCAGCTTCCCCTTGGACTGCATCAGCTCCAGGAAGGTCTCCTGGATCTTCCGCGCGTCGGAGAGGTCCTTGCCGACGAGGAGGTCGTTCAGTACGGACGCGCTCGCCTGGCTGATCGAACAGCCCTGGCCTTCGTACGAGACGTCCTCGATCGTGGTGCCGTCGTACTTCACGCGCAGCGTGATCTCGTCACCGCACGTCGGGTTGACGTGGTGCACCTCGGCGTCGCCATCCCGCAAGCCCCGCCCGTGCGGGTTCTTGTAGTGGTCCAGGATGACTTCCTGGTACATGGAGTCCAGTTTCACCGTCTAGCACGCCCCTCAGCCGAAGAAGTTCCGTACGTGCTCCAGGCCGTCGACCAGCGCGTCGATCTCGGCCGGCGTGGAGTACAGATAGAACGACGCTCGCGTGGTCGCAGGAATTCCGTAGCGCAGGCAGACCGGCCGTGCGCAGTGGTGGCCCACCCGGACCGCGATGCCCTGCTCGTCGAGGACCTGGCCCACGTCGTGCGGGTGGATATCCCCGAGGGTGAAGCTGATCGCCGCACCACGCTCCTCGGCCGTGGTCGGGCCGATGATCCGCAGGTCGGGGACCTCCAGCAGCCGCTTGACCGCGTACTCGGTGAGCGCGTGCTCGTGGGCGAGGATCTTGTCCATGCCGATCGAGGCCAGGTAGTCGATCGCCGCGCCGAGACCGACCGCCTGGGCGATCGGGGGCGTGCCCGCCTCGAACTTGTGCGGCGCCGGGGCGTACGTCGAGGAGTGCATCGACACCGTCTCGATCATCTCGCCGCCGCCGAGGAACGGAGGCAGGTCCTCCAGCAGCTCCTGGCGGCCCCAGAGGACGCCGATGCCGGTCGGGCCGCACATCTTGTGGCCGGTGAAGGCCACGAAGTCGGCCTGGAGGGCCTGCACGTCCAGCGGCATGTGCGGGGCGGCCTGGGAGGCGTCGACGCAGACCAGGGCGCCGACCTCCTGGGCGCGGCGCACGATCGCCTCGACGGGGTTCTGGGTGCCGAGGATGTTGGAGACCAGCACGAAGGACACGATCTTCGTCTTCTCCGTGATGACCTGGTCGATGTTCGACAGGTCCAGACGGCCGTCGTCGGTGAGGCCGAACCACTTCAGCTTCGCACCCGTGCGCTGCGCGAGCAGCTGCCACGGCACGATGTTGGAGTGGTGCTCCATCTCCGTGATGACGATCTCGGTCTCGGAGTCCACGCGGTAGGGCTCGTCGGCCCAGCCCAGCATGTTCGCCACGAGGTTGAGCGACTCCGAGGCGTTCTTGGTGAAGATCACCTCGTCGCGCGAGGGCGCGTTGATGAACGCCGCGACCTTGTCGCGCGCGCCCTCGTACAGCGCCGTGGCCTCCTCGGCGAGCACATGCACACCGCGGTGGACGTTGGCGTTGTAGCGCTCGTAGTACTCGCTCAGGGCGTCCAGCACCTGGCGCGGCTTCTGGCTGGTCGCCGCGTTGTCCAGGTAGACGAGCTTCCGGCCTTCGTGGACCTGGCGGTCCAGGATGGGGAAGTCCTTGCGGATCGCCTCTGCGTCGAGGAGGCCCGGCAGCAGTGTCACGCGGATGCGCCACCCTTCGTGTCGACTCCGTCGTGCTTCGCATAGGCCTCGTAGCCCTCGTTCTCCAGCTTGTCGGCGAGCTCGGCACCGCCGGACTCGACGATCCGGCCGCCGGAGAAGACGTGCACGTGGTCGGGCTTGATGTAACGGAGGATGCGCGTGTAGTGCGTGATCAGCAGGGTGCCGACCTCGCCCGTCTCGCGGACGCGGTTCACGCCCTCGGAGACGACGCGCAGGGCGTCGACGTCCAGGCCGGAGTCGGTCTCGTCGAGGATCGCCATCTTCGGCTTGAGGAGCTCCAGCTGGAGGATCTCGTGGCGCTTCTTCTCACCGCCGGAGAAGCCCTCGTTGACGTTGCGCTCGGCGAAGGAGGGGTCCATGTTGAGGCGCTCCATGGCCTCCTTGACCTCCTTCACCCAGGTGCGCAGCTTGGGGGCCTCGCCGCGGATGGCGGTGGCGGAGGTGCGCAGGAAGTTCGACACGGAGACACCCGGAACCTCGACCGGGTACTGCATCGCGAGGAACAGGCCGGCGCGGGCGCGCTCGTCGACGGACATCTCCAGCACGTCCTCGCCGTCGAGCGTGACGGTGCCGCCGGTGATCGCGTACTTCGGGTGACCCGCGAGGGAGTAGGCGAGGGTCGACTTGCCGGAGCCGTTGGGGCCCATGATGGCGTGCGTCTCGCCCTGCTTCACGGTGAGGTCGACGCCCTTGAGGATCTCCTTCGTGGCGTTGTCGGCCTCGACGGTGACGTGCAGGTCTCGGATTTCAAGCGTTGCCATGGATGCCTCAGGACTCCTGGGTGAGGGAGACGAGCACGTCGTCCCCATCGATCTGTACGGGGTAAACGGGGACGGGGCGCGTCGCCGGGAGGGCGTCGGGCTTGCCGGAGCGGAGGTCGAAGCGCGAGCCGTGCAGCCAGCACTCGATGTGACAGTCGTCGACCTCGCCCTCCGCCAGGGAGACGTTCGCGTGCGAGCAGATGTCGTGGATCGCGAACACCTCGCCCTCGGTCTGCACGATGGACACGGGCGTGCCGTCGAGTTCCACCCGCTTCGGGGTGTCCTCCTCCAGCTCGCCCAGTCCGCAGGCGCGTACGAAGGTCATGCGACGGCCGCCTCCAGCTCCTCCTCGATCTTGGCGATCAGGCGCTCCTCGATGTCGGGGAGACCGATCTGCTGGACCAGCTCGGCGAAGAAGCCGCGGACCACCAGGCGCCGGGCCTCGTGCTCCGGGATGCCGCGGGCCATCAGGTAGAAGAGCTGCTCGTCGTCGAAGCGGCCGGTCGCCGAGGCGTGGCCGGCGCCGACGATCTCGCCGGTCTCGATCTCGAGGTTCGGTACGGAGTCCACGCGCGCCCCGTCCGTGAGGACCAGGTTGCGGTTCATCTCGTACGTGTCCGTGCCCTCGGCCTTGGCCTCGATGAGCACGTCGCCGATCCACACGGCGTGCGCCGCGTCGCCCTGGAGCGCGCCCTTGTAGACGACGTTGGACTTGCAGTGCGGGACGTTGTGGTCGACCAGGAGGCGGTGCTCCTGGTGCTGGCCCTGGTCGGTGAAGTACAGGCCGAACAGCTCGGCCTCTCCGCCGGGGCCGGCGTACTGCACGCGCGGGTGCAGCCGGACGACGTCGCCGCCGAAGGTGACGACGACCGACTTGAAGGAGGCGTCGCGGCCGACCAGCGCGTTGTGCTGGGCGACGTGGACGGCCTTCTCGTCCCAGTCCTGGACGGAGACGACGGTGAGCTTGGCGCCGTCGCCCAGGAGGTAGTCGACGTTGGCGGCGAGCACCGCGTCACCGGTGTGGTCGATGACCACGACGGCCTCGGCGAAGGCGCCCAGCTCGATCACCTGGTGGCCGAAGGCGGTGCCGCCCTCGCCGTGCACCGCGATCCGGATGGGCTCGGTGAGGACGGTCTCCTTGGGGACGGTCACGACCGAGGCCTTCTCGAACGCCGAGTAGGCCTGAGCGGCGATCCGGTCCACCGGGGTGCCGGCCTTGCCGAGCCGGGCGTCGTCGCGGCCGACGGCCTCGACGGTGACGCCCTCGGGGGCCTGGACCTCGACCTTCACGCCGTTGCCGTTCGCGACGGCGGTGCCGTCGTGCAGGCCGCGCAGGCGCTCCAGCGGGGTGAACCGCCACTCCTCCTCACGGCCGTGCGGGACGGGGAAGTCCGCCACGTCGAAGGAGGGGGGCGCGCTCATGCGCGTGGCGACGGTCGACTCCGCGGCGACCGCGATCGAACCCGCGGTCGTCGACCCCACGGGGATGTTCTGGGCCTCAGCCATGGCTGTCGTAGTGCTCTCTTTCCTGAGTGGGACGTCTGCTGTCGAGGGGGCGGGTCAGCCGACCGCGCCCTCCATCTGCAGCTCGATCAGCCGGTTGAGCTCCAGCGCGTACTCCATGGGGAGCTCCTTGGCGATGGGCTCGACGAAGCCGCGCACGATCATCGCCATGGCCTCGTCCTCGCTCAGGCCGCGGCTCATCAGGTAGAAGAGCTGGTCCTCGGAGACCTTGGAGACGGTCGCCTCGTGGCCCATGGACACGTCGTCCTCGCGGACGTCCACGTAGGGGTAGGTGTCCGAGCGGGAGATGGTGTCCACCAGCAGCGCGTCGCACAGGACGTTCGACTTGGAGCCCGGGGCGCCCTCGCCGATCTCGATGAGACCGCGGTAGGAGGTGCGGCCGCCGCCTCGCGCCACCGACTTGGAGACGATGTTGGAGGAGGTGTTCGGGGCCATGTGGACCATCTTGGCGCCGGCGTCCTGGTGCTGGCCCTCGCCCGCGAAGGCGATGGACAGCGTCTCGCCCTTGGCGTGCTCGCCCATCAGGTAGACGGCCGGGTACTTCATCGTCACCTTGGAGCCGATGTTGCCGTCGACCCACTCCATGGTCGCGCCCTCGTAGGCGACGGCGCGCTTGGTGACCAGGTTGTAGACGTTGTTCGACCAGTTCTGGATGGTCGTGTAGCGGCAGCGGGCGTTCTTCTTGACGATGATCTCGACGACCGCGGAGTGCAGCGAGTCCGACTTGTAGATCGGGGCGGTGCAGCCCTCGACGTAGTGCACGTAGGCACCCTCGTCGACGATGATCAGGGTCCGCTCGAACTGGCCCATGTTCTCCGTGTTGATGCGGAAGTAGGCCTGGAGCGGGATCTCCACGTGGACGCCCGGCGGCACGTAGATGAAGGAGCCGCCCGACCACACGGCGGAGTTCAGCGACGCGAACTTGTTGTCACCGACGGGGATGACGGTCCCGAAGTACTCCTTGAAGAGCTCCGGGTGCTCCTTCAGCGCGGTGTCGGTGTCGAGGAAGATGACACCCTGCTCCTCCAGGTCCTCGCGGATCTGGTGGTAGACGACCTCGGACTCGTACTGCGCGGCGACACCGGCGACGAGGCGCTGCTTCTCCGCCTCGGGGATGCCGAGCTTGTCGTACGTGGCCTTGATGTCCTCCGGCAGGTCCTCCCAGGACTCCGCCTGCTTCTCCGTGGAGCGCACGAAGTACTTGATGTTGTCGAAGTCGATGCCGGAGAGGTCCGAGCCCCAGTTCGGCATGGGCTTCTTCTCGAAGAGGCGCAGGCCCTTGAGGCGGAGCTTGGTCATCCACTCCGGCTCGCTCTTCTTGGCGGAGATGTCCCGGACGACGTCCTCGTTGATGCCGCGCTTGGCAGAGGCGCCGGCCGTGTCGGAGTCGGCCCAGCCGTACTCGTACTTGCCCAGGCCCTCCAGCTCAGGGTGGGCAGTCTCCGTGGGGAGAGTCATGCGGGGTTCCTCCCGGCCGTGCTTGCAGATGCGTTGTGGGAAATCTTGGGGATGAACGTCGTGCAGACGCCGTCGCCGTGCGCGATGGTGGCGAGCCGCTGTACGTGCGTACCGAGCAGCTCGGCGAAGAATTCCGTCTCCGCCTCGCACAGCTGCGGGAACTGCTCGGCGACGTGGGCGACCGGGCAGTGGTGCTGGCAGAGCTGCTCACCCTTCTGCGGGTGGGGCGCGTTGCGCGCCGTAGCAGCGTACCCGTCGGCACTCAGGGCCTTGGCCAGTGCTTCGGTCCGCTTCTCGGGCGGGGCGGTCTCGACCGCCCGGCGGTAGGCGCCCGCCTGTGCGGCGATCCTGGCGCGGGCGAACGCGGCGATCGCCTCGTTGCCGCCCTCGCGGTCGGCGATCCAGCGCAGGGCGTCCGCCGCGAGCTTGTCGTAGGACTGGTCGAAGGCGTCCCGGCCGCAGTCCGTCAGGGCGAACACCTTGGCCGGGCGGCCGCGGGTCCGCGCGCCGTACACCCGCTGCTCGCGCGCCTCCACGACACCGTCGCCCGTGAGGGCGTCGAGGTGCCTGCGGACGGCCGCCTGGGTGAGGCCAAGCCGCTCGGCGAGCTCGGCGACGGTCGAGGGCCCGTGGTCCAGGATGGACCGCGCGACCCGGTTGCGGGTGGACCGCTCCCCGGTCGCCAGCTCCTCGTGGGGTGCCTCGCCGACGTTTTTCACAACGCCATTGTTGCGTAATTCTTCCGGACCGGGCAAGCCGCGTGTGCCGCGCACCACGGTGCCCTGCGTCACTTAGGTAAACCTAATCTGACCTGCGGAAACGATCTCTGATCGATCAAAGCGGTGGCATGCGGCAGCCGCTTCGGGGACACTCCACAACCATGCCGAAACCCCCTCCGACCGGCCCTCTTGTCACCCGCGAGACGCTTCGGACCCAGCTCGCGGAGCTCGGTGTGCACCCCGGCGAGACCCTCCTCGTGCACTCCTCGCTCAGCGCCCTCGGCTGGGTGAACGGCGGTGCCGTCGCGGTGGTGCGGGGTCTGCTCGACGCGCTCGGCCCGCAGGGCACGCTCGTGGTCCCCACCCAGACCGGCGAGTTGTCCGACCCGGCCCTGTGGAGCAATCCGCCCGTGCCCCCGGAATGGTGGGCGGCCATCCGGGCCACCATGCCCGCCTACGACCCGCGGATCACGCCCGCCCGTGGGGTGGGTGTCGTCCCGGAGACCGTGCGGACCTGGCCCGGCGCCCTGCGCAGCGCGCATCCGCAGACCTCGTTCGCGGCACTCGGCCCGCACGCGGCGGACGTGCTCGACGGGCACGCGCCCGACTGCCGGCTCGGCGAGCGCAGCCCGCTGGCGAAACTGGAGGCGATGGGCGCCCGGGTGCTGCTGCTCGGTGCCGGCTACGCCTCCTGCACGAGTTTCCACCTCGCCGAGTACCGGATCCCGTCCCCGCGCGTCGCCGTGGGCCGGCCCGGCCCCGAGGGCTGGGAGACCGTCACCGAGGTGTCGATCAGCTCGGACCGTTTCGACGAGCTGGGCTACGACTTCGAACGCGACCGTCCCGTGGTCCGCGGAAAGGTGGGAGCGGCCGAGGCGCGGCTGTTCCCGGTGGCGGACGCGGTGGCCTACGCCGAGCGGTGGCTGGCGGTCCACCGGCCGCGTGAGGAGGAGTAGTTTCTCCGCCCTCCCCCACTCTCGGCTCCGCTCGAGCGGGGGGACCCCCCAGGTCTGAGCCGGCACGGGCGTACCTAGACTTTGGACCCATGCGAAGTGAGCCCGTGGTCCAGGTCCAGGCCCTGGTGAAGCGGTACGGCCCGAAGACCGCGGTGGACGGGCTCGACCTGGTGGCCCGGGCAGGGGTGACCGCCGTGCTCGGCCCCAACGGGGCGGGCAAGACGACCACGGTCGAGACCTGCGAGGGGTACCGGAAGCCGGACTCCGGCACGGTGCGCGTCCTGGGTCTCGACCCGGTGAGACAGTCCGCGGCCCTGCGGCCCCGCATCGGCGTGATGCTCCAGTCCGGCGGCGTCTACTCCGGCTCCCGGGCCGACGAGATGCTCCGCCACGTCGCCAAGCTGCACGCACACCCGCTGGACGTGGACGCGCTGACCGAGCGCCTGGGCCTCGGCTCCTGCGGCCGGACAACGTACCGGCGGCTGTCCGGCGGGCAGCAGCAGCGGCTCGCGCTGGCCATGGCCGTGGTCGGGCGCCCGGAGCTGGTCTTCCTCGACGAGCCGACCGCCGGGCTCGACCCGCAGGCCCGTCGCGCCACCTGGGACCTCGTCCGGGACCTGCGCGCCGACGGTGTCTCCGTGATCCTCACCACGCACTACATGGACGAGGCCGAACAGCTCGCCGACGACGTGGCGATCATCGACGCGGGCCGGGTCATCGCCCAGGGCTCTCCGGAGGAGCTGTGCCGGGGCGGCGCGGAGAACACGCTCCGCTTCTCGGGCCGGCCGGGACTGGACGTGGGCTCGCTGCTGAAGGCCCTGCCGGCCGACTGTTCGGCCGCCGAGCTGACGCCGGGTTCCTACCGGGTCGTCGGCAAGGTCGACCCCCAGCTGCTCGCGACGGTCACCTCCTGGTGCGCCCAGCACGGTGTGATGCCGGAGAAGATCTCGGTCGAGCGCCACACTCTTGAGGACGTCTTCCTGGAGCTCACCGGCAAGGAGCTGCGCTCATGACCGCCACCGGGACGTACACACCGAAGCCCGGCGCGGCCCCGCTCCCCCGCATGATCGCGGCCCAGGCCCTGCTCGAAACGAAGATGCTGCTGCGCAACGGCGAGCAGCTGCTGCTGACCGTCGTCATCCCGGCGCTGCTCCTGGTGCTCTTCAGCACCGTGGACATCGTCGACACCGGCGCCGGCGAGGCCGTCGACTTCCTCACCCCCGGCGTCCTCGCGCTCGCGGTGATGTCGACGGCGTTCACCGGCCAGGCGATCGCCACCGGTTTCGAGCGCCGCTACGGCGTGCTGAAGCGGCTGGCCTCCTCGCCCCTGCCGCGCTGGGGTCTGATGACGGCGAAGACGCTGTCGGTCCTGGTCACCGAGGTGCTCCAGGTGATCCTGCTCACGGCGATCGCCTTCGCGCTCGGCTGGTCGCCGCAGGGCAACCCGGTCGCCGTCCTGCTGCTCCTGGTCCTCGGCACGGCGGCCTTCTCGGGCCTCGGGCTGCTGATGGCCGGGACGCTGAAGGCCGAGGCGACGCTGGCTGCGGCCAACCTGGTGTTCCTGCTGCTGCTCGTCGGCGGCGGGGTCGTCGTGCCGCTGGACAAGTTCCCCTCCGGCGCCCAGGACGTCCTCGGTCTGCTGCCGATCTCGGCCCTGTCCGACGGGCTGCGGGACGTGCTCCAGCACGGTGCCGGAATGCCCTGGGGCAATCTGGGGATCCTGGGCGTCTGGGCGGTCGCGGGGCTTGCCGCAGCCGGGAAGTTCTTCCGCTGGGAGTAGGGGAGGTGCCCTGTGACGGACCCTCGTGAAAGCGTGCACAAGCGGCGGCCTACGATGGTTCTCGTGCCAAACGTGACCCGCGCCGACGCTCAGGCCGCCCTGCGCAACCCGCTCGCCTTCATCGCCGAGCGCTGGACCCCGGAACCCCGGACGGTCCGGCGCGCGGCCCTCTCCGCGCTCCTGATGTCGGTGCTCATCGTCGTCACCGGGGGCGCCGTACGGCTGACCGGATCGGGCCTGGGCTGTCCGACCTGGCCCAAGTGCACCGACGACTCGCTCACCGCCACCAGCGAGATGGGCTTCCACGGCGCCATCGAGTTCGGCAACCGCATGCTGACCTACGTGCTGTGCGCAGCCGTCGGCTGGGCGATCATCGCCGCGCGCTCGCACAAGCCGTACCGGCGCGGGCTGGTCCGGCTGGGCTGGGCGCAGTTCTGGATCGTGATGAGCAACGCGATCCTCGGCGGCATCGTGGTGCTGGTCGGTCTCAACCCGTACACGGTCGCGGCCCACTTCGTGGCGACGTCCGCGCTCATCGCGGTGGCCACGGTGATGTGGCAGCGCACCCGCGAGGGCGACACCCCGCCCCGCCCGCTGGTCGGCAAGTCCGTGCAGCAGCTGGTGTGGTTCCTGACCGCGGCGGCCGTCCTGCTCATCCTGGTCGGCACGGTCGTCACCGGCGCGGGCCCGCACGCGGGTGACTCCAGTGAGGTCGAGCGGATGCCGGTCGACTGGGAGACGGTGAGCAAGCTGCACGCCGTGCTGGCGTGGATCGTGGTGACGCTGACATTCGCCCTGTGGTTCGTCCTCAAGGCGGTCGACGCGCCGAAGAACCCGCTCCACCGCACCCGCGAGCTGTTCCTGATCCTGCTGGCGCAGGGCGTCATCGGTTACGTCCAGTACTTCACGGACCTGCCCGAGGTCCTGGTCGGCCTGCACATGCTGGGCTCGGCCGTGATGTGGATCTGGGTGCTGCGGGTGGTGCTGTCGCTGCGTGAGCGGCCGGAGGACGTGGCCGACCTGCCCGGCCCCACGGCCGAGGCCACTCTGACCAAGGCTTAGCCGAGCCCGTACACCCTGCGTGCGTTCGCCGACGCCAGCATGCCCGCCACGCGCTGCGCGTCGGCCAGGGACCACGCCCCCTCGGCGACCCAGGTGCCGAGCACCCGGCCCAGGGCCTCGCGGAACAGGCGGGCTCCCACGACGTGCAGTTCGGGCAGGCCCTGCGCCCCGGTGGAGAAGAGGATCTTGCCAAAGGGCGCCAGTTCCAGGATCTCGGCCAGGACGGTCGCGGCCCGGGCGCCCGTGCGGACCAGGGCGGCGCCGCAGTCGACGTGGACGTGCGGGAAGACCCCGGCGAGGTGGGCCGCGCTGCGGTGGTACGGGTAGCCGTGCAGCAGGACCAGGTCCGTGCCGAGCCCGGCCGTGGCCCGTACGAAGTCCGTCAGCAGCACCGGGTCCGTACGGTCGGTCCGCAGCCCCGGCGCCCCCAGCCCCGCGTGCAGCTGGAGCGGCAGGCCCGAGGCGACCGCGCTCCACAGCAGATGCCGCAGCAGCACCGGGTCGCTCAGCTCCCCGCCGACCCCGCGCCCGGCGAGCCAGCGGCCGGCCGCCCCGCGCACCTCTCCCGGCCCGGGCGGTTCCGGCGCGAGTGCGAGGCCGTGCCGTACGCCCGCGACCGAGGTGAAGGCGACGGCGTTCGCGGCGGCCGCGTGCACCGACTCGGCGAGGTTGGCGAGGAAGGACTCGACGGTTCCGGAGGTGTCGGCCACCTGCTCGGCGAGGAGTTCCAGGCGCACGATCTCGCGGGCCTCGGCGGCTCCGGCACAGGCCAGCTCGCCGGGTTCCGTGAGATCGCCGGGCAGGCCGGTGTCGACCAGGTACGTGGTGATGCCGCTGCCGCGCAGCAGCCGGCGGCCGGACTCCAGGACGCCCAGTTCCCGGCGGCGGGCCAGGTAGCGGGCGGGCGGGCAGTGCGGTTCGAGGCCCAGCAGGGGCGGGCACCAGCGCCGCACGGCGAAGCCGGTCTGGGTGTCGAAGAGGGTGGTGCCGGGGGCGGGCGGGCCCTCGGTGCGGCTCAGGTGGGCCTCGAAGGTGCCGAGGCCCAGCTCCGTGCGGAGCACTCCGTGGCAGTACTGGTCCACCAGTGACGGCGTTTCGATCATCCGGGCCTCCCGGTGTGGACCCTGTTGTCCTCAAGGGTCCTAACGGGTGAACCGGGGTGAAGGTCGCGGCCCCGGAGGGGTGCGCGGGTCAGCGGGCGGCTGCGGGCCGGATGTGGTCGCTCGCGCCGTTCCCCGCGCCCCTTCGGGGTCAGTCGTTCTTGGGGCCGCCCACCTGGATACCGGCCATACGGCTCCACTCGTAGCGGCCCGTCTTCACCTTCGCGGCGAATTCGCCGTCGAAGGACTCGTGGCGGGTGATGCCCGACTTCTCCACGGCCTTCTCGGCGATCTCGTAGGAGGGGGCGACCAGGTCGCCCCAGTTGCCGTCCTCGCCGACCAGGACGATGCGGGCACCGCGCTCGCCGAGGTAGGCGACCTGGCCCTCGGCACCGCCGTGGGCCTGGGAGAAGGAGGAGATCTGCTGGGCCAGCCGGGCCACCTTGCGCTCGGCCTTCGGGTCAACCTGCTGCGTGTCTGCCATGGCCAGGATGCTACTCACGGGTAGATCGTCTCGCGAGGGCAGGGCGGTGTGACGTACGTCAGCGCAGGAAGGGGTCGACCGCGACCGCCACGAACAGCAGCGAGACGTAGGTGATCGACCAGTGGAACAGGCGCATCTCCTTCAGCTTCGCGCCCGTCACCTCCGCCTTCGCGCGGTTCTGCAAGCCGTGCGCCTCCCAGAGCCAGAAACCGCCCGCCAGCAGCGCGACCGACGTGTAGAACCAGCCGGTGTAGCCGAGGGGGGTCAGCAGCAGCGAGACGCCGACCATGACCCAGCTGTAGATCACGATCTGCTTGGCGACGACCTTGTTGGAGGCGACCACCGGCAGCATCGGCACGCCCACGCGCGCGTAGTCCTCCTTGACCTTCATGGACAGCGGCCAGTAGTGCGGCGGCGTCCAGAAGAACATGACCATGAAGAGGATGACCGGTGCCCACGACATGGAGTTCGTGACCGAGGACCAGCCGATCAGCACCGGCAGGCAGCCGGCGATGCCGCCCCACACGATGTTCTGCGAGGTCCGGCGCTTGAGGATCATCGTGTAGACGACCACGTAGAAGAGGAGCGCGCCGAGTGCGAGCCAGGCGCTCAGCCAGTTCACCGTGAGGCCGAACAGCAGCGTCGAGGCGACGGCCAGCGTGATGCCGAAGGCCAGGCACTCGCGCGGGCTGACCATGCCGGTGACCAGCGGCCGCTGCGAGGTGCGGTCCATCAGCGCGTCGATGTCGCGGTCGATGTACATGTTGAGCGCGTTGGCGCCGCCCGCGGACATGTAGCCGCCGAGGCATGTCAGCAGCACCAGCGTCAGGTCGGGCACGCCCTGCTGCGCCAGGAACATCACCGGCACCGTCGTGATCAGCAGCAGCTCGATGATCCGCGGCTTGGTGAGAGCCACGAATGCCATGACACGGGCCCCGAGCGGCCGGTGGGCCGGGCTCTGGTCCGCCCCGGTCATCCCCGCTGGACGGGATTCAACGGCCGTCACGCACACCCCTACAGAGACATCCCAGCAAGCCTCACCCCTGTGAAGTCCCGGTAAAGGCTCGCGCGTACCACGCCACTTTAGACGTTGCCCAGACTCGGACATTCGCGGGGGTCGGCTCGTGTTGGAAGGGGGCTTCCGAAGGGCGCGCCGAAGCTCGATTGAGCACCCGGATGAGCGGCTCCGTATTCACCTGTCGAATGCGGTACGGCCCAGTCAGGAGGCGGATCGGGATCGGTCCCGGCACTCTGGAGTGACTCGAAAAAACGCACGTCCCACGGGGGTAGGCTCGACTGCGGCCGGTGGGCGCCCCGATACACCGGCATCCGACATGTGGAGAGGAGCCCTGACCCAGGGTGAGCACCAAGCCGACCACCACAGACCTCGAGTGGACCGAGTTGGACCAGCGGTCCGTCGACACCGCGCGTGTCCTGGCCGCCGATGCCGTACAGAAGGTCGGTAACGGCCATCCGGGTACGGCGATGAGCCTGGCGCCTGCCGCCTACACCCTCTTCCAGAAGGTGATGCGGCACGACCCGGCGGACGCCGACTGGGTCGGGCGGGACCGCTTCGTGCTGTCCGCCGGCCACTCGTCCCTGACCCTCTACACCCAGCTGTACCTGGCCGGCTTCGGCCTGGAGCTGGACGACCTGAAGTCCTTCCGCACCTGGGGTTCGAAGACCCCCGGCCACCCGGAGTACGGGCACACGACCGGTGTGGAGACGACGACCGGGCCGCTCGGCCAGGGTGTCGCCAACGCGGTGGGCATGGCCATGGCCGCCCGCTACGAGCGCGGCCTGTTCGACCCGGAGGCCACCGAGGGCGAGTCGCCGTTCGACCACTTCGTCTACTGCATCGCCGGTGACGGCTGCCTCCAGGAGGGCATCTCCGCCGAGGCCTCCTCGATGGCGGGCCACCAGAAGCTCGGCAACCTGATCCTGCTGTGGGACGACAACCACATCTCGATCGAGGGCGACACCGAGACGGCGGTGTCCGAGGACACCGTCAAGCGGTACGAGGCGTACGGCTGGCACGTCCAGCGCGTGGAGCCGAAGGCCGACGGCGACCTGGACCCGGCCGCGATCTACGAGGCCGTCCAGAAGGCCAAGGCCGTCACGGACCGGCCGTCGTTCATCGCGATGCGCTCGATCATCGCCTGGCCGGCCCCGAACGCGCAGAACACCGAGGCCGCGCACGGCTCGGCGCTCGGCGACGACGAGGTCGCGGCCACCAAGCGGGTCCTGGGCTTCGACCCGGAGCAGTCCTTCGAGGTCTCCGACGAGGTCATCACGCACACCCGCAAGGCGCTGGAGCGGGGCCAGGCGGCCCGCGCGGTGTGGGAGAAGGCGTACCAGCAGTGGCGGGACAACAACCCCGAGCGCGCGGCCGAGTACGACCGTGTCGCCAAGGGTGAGCTGCCCGAGAGCTGGGAGGAGAAGATCCCGGTCTTCGAGGTCGGCAAGGGCGTGGCCACGCGTGCCGCCTCCGGCAAGATCCTCCAGGCGCTCGGCGGGGTGATCCCGGAGCTGTGGGGCGGCTCGGCCGACCTGGCCGGCTCCAACAACACCACGATCGACAAGACCAGCTCCTTCCTCCCGGCGGACAACCCGCTGCCGGAGGCGGACCCGTACGGGCGCACGATCCACTTCGGTATCCGCGAGCACGCGATGGCCGCCGAGATGAACGGCATCGCGTTGCACGGCAACACCCGGATCTACGGCGGCACGTTCCTGGTCTTCTCCGACTACATGCGCAACGCGGTGCGG